>CAMQRS010000002.1 GCA_947036815.1 uncultured Erysipelotrichaceae bacterium | reverse complement strand
CAAAATAAAAAGATGTTGGTGATTTCTCACCAACACCAGAAATTGTAGAACCCAATAAGAGCAAGCATGCAATGACAGCTTTAATAATATTATATATTTAGGTTCATATTTTTATTTGGACAACATATATTGTATGGAAAGGATGTACTTATGAAAACAATTGATATAGAAAAAACAATACGAATTGAAGGAATTAATGATGTTATTTCCTTAACGTTCCATGATGAATTTAAGTATTTAGCAGAAACAGGAGGGATTCGTTGTTGTGGACCTTTTAAAATGGAAGGAAGATATACAACGGATACAGAAGTAAAGGATATTAAAGAAGTCTTTGATTTTGATGTATTTGCATCAAATGATAAATTAGGCGATGAAAAGTTTGAAATTCAGTTTTCTGATCATGATTATGAAGTTTTGGACAATGAAGTTAAGTTCATGTTTCACTTTAGTATCTATGGATTAATTGATGAAGATCCGAGTCCAGAAGATGAAGAAGTGGAAACTGAGACAGTATCTGAACTTAATGAAGATAATGATGTAGATTTTAGTATGATGGAAGAACTGTTTGAAGCAAATGATAATGTATCTACAAGTTATTCATTTGTGGTAATTAAAGAAGGGGATACGTATACAAGCATTGCGCAGAGATATGAAGTAGATGAAAATGAATTAATAAATGTGAATAATAATAAAGTGTTAACTACACAAAGCTTGTTAGTACTACCAATTAAATAGTCATGAAGAGTTCAATAAATGAACTCTTTCTATATATCAACTTTTTTTGATTTAAGCATTGACACTTGATGGGATTGAGTATATACTAGTAACATCAAACACAGGATGTGTAAGAGGAGATCAGATGGAAAATATCGATAGAATTGCACAAATATTTAAAGCTGTATGTGATAAAAATAGAGTGGAAATTATAAAGATTTTACAAACTGGTGACAAATGTGCTTGTGATATTGGAAAAGAACTGAACCTTGCACAATCAAAACTTTCGTATCATATGAAGATTTTATGTGAGAGTGGCATTGTTGAAAGTTGGTACGTAGGTAAATGGACGCATTATAAAATAAGTAGAGAAGGTAGTAAGGTAGCAATAGATATATTAAGTGAATTAACAAATATAAATCAAGAGAACGAAGCTTGTTCTTGTAGTAAATAGTAATATAGCCATCGATGGATGGTTATATTTTTACTCAAACAAATCAAAAAAACTTGATTTAAGAAAGGTGATTAGTGATGAATACATTAACAACGATATGGAATTTTATAGAAATACAAGTATTAGGAATGAAATGGTTAAATGATGGAATAGGTAGCGTGCTAGACATGTTAGGATTGGATATAACAACAACGATTGGAGCTAGCATTCACTTCTTTATGTACGATGTACTAAAAATAACAATCTTGTTATGTTTGCTTATATTTATGATTTCATACATACAAAGTTATTTCCCACCGGAACGAAGTAAAAAGATACTAAGTAAATTTAAAGGGATATGGGCTAATATTGTTTCTGCCTTACTAGGGACGGTTACACCATTCTGTTCTTGTTCTTCCATTCCTTTATTCATGGGATTCACAAGTGCAGGATTACCTATTGGGGTAACATTTAGTTTCTTGATTTCTTCACCTATGGTAGATTTAGGAAGTTTAGTCTTATTAATGAGTATCTTTGGTACAAAAGTCGCAATTGTATATGTGATTGTTGGTTTATTTATTGCTGTAGTAGGTGGTACAATACTTGATAAGTTAGGGATGGAAAAATACGTAGAACCATTTATCTTAAATGCTAGTAATGTGTCTATTGAATCAGATACATTAACGAAGTCACAAAGAATGGTATATGCAAAGGATCAAGTAGTTGAAACTTTTAAAAAAGTAGTTCCATATATTTTGATTGGAGTAGCAATTGGGGCAATGATTCATAACTGGATTCCTCAAGAAGTTGTTGAAAAAGTATTAGGTAGTGATAATCCATTTGGAGTAGTATTAGCAACTTTAGTAGGGATTCCTATGTATGCTGATATCTTTGGAACGATTCCTATTGCGGAAGCATTATTATCTAAAGGAGCACAATTAGGAACAATATTGGCATTTATGATGGCAGTAACTACCCTAAGTTTACCATCTATGATTATGCTTAGAAAAGCGGTGAAACCTAAATTATTAGCGGCATTTATTTCAATTTGTGCAGGTGGAATCATCATTGTAGGATATCTATTTAATGCATTGGCATATTGGTTGATTTAATAATGCTTATGGGTTTAAACGTATTAATGAAATGATATTTGAGGATGACTGTGAAGTCATCTTTTTTTAATAAAAGGGAATCCTAATAGAATAAAAAAGTACACTTAATTTAATAATTAAACATACTTTTTTTGTTATTTTATGATTTGAATAGCGTTTTGTAAGTTTTCAATCTCACAGATTTTTAAATTACCACCAAACTCACCATCACAGGTCCAAGCTAATTCTTCTGAACTACTTACTTTTAATTTCTTTGTTCTAAACATTATAATCTGACTGCAATTTTCAAAGTCCTTAGTCAGTAGTGCACTGATGATAGACTGTAAATCACTAGGATTATTTACTGCTTTAATGAATAAACATTCGAATAGCCCATCATTTAAGTTGACTTGAGCTTCAGAAAAGAAATGGAATCCTCCAATAGATAATGAATTTGTGATCATTCCATAGTTGAATGTTCCCTCAATAACTTCGTTGTCATATTCAATCTTAATATCAAATCTAGGTATATTAAACCATTGTTTGACACTTTCTAATAAATAGGCGCTATGTCCCAGTAAATTTTTACTGCTTTGTGGTGTGGTATAGGCAATATCACTAAAGATACCAAAAGCGGCAATATAACTAAAATAAGTATCATTACATTTTCCAATATCATAATAAGTGGGTGTTCCGTCAATGATTTGTTGTGCACACTCTACCGGTTGCTTAGATAATTGTGCAGTAGTAGCAAAGTCATTGGTAGTACCAGTTGGAATATAGGCAATACTTTTCGTATAGTTTACATCAATGCAAGCACTGATTACTTCATTTAATGTGCCATCTCCACCACTACATAAGATTAAGTCATACCAAGTATGCATTTCCTTTGTTTTAAGATAAGCATCTTTAGTGCTTTGTGTAATATATGTGGTTACTTCGTAATTTTTTTTATTAAATAAATCGATGATATCTACTACTTTATTTTTTATGATGGCTTTACCAGCATTTGGATTGATAATAAATAATACTTTTTTATTCATGTGCAGTACCTCTCTACTTATTATAACGCATTTTATAATGAAATTATGAATGAATTTTAGTATAATGGATAAGAAATGAGGATACTTATGAAAAATGTAGAACTTTTATCCCCTGCTGGTAGCATGGAAAGTGCAATTGCAGCAATACAAAGCGGGTGTGATGCAATATATATGGCAGGTAGTCGCTTTGGAGCGAGAGCGTATGCTACTAACTTTGACGAATTAAAAATGAAAGAAGCGATTGCATATGCGCATGCATATGGTGTTAAAATTTATATCACCATCAATACGCTTATTCATGATGAAGAATTAGAATCGTGTTTTTCGTATATCAAATTTTTATATGAATCTAAAGTAGATGCCTTGATTATTCAAGATTTAGGTATTCTATCTTATGTGAGAAATACATATCCAGATTTTGAAGTCCATGCATCGACACAAATGCATGTGAATAATAAAGCATCTCTAGAATTTTTAAAATCTTTAGGAGTACAAAGAGCGGTACTTGCAAGAGAAGTAACAATTCAAGAAATCAAAGAATATGCAAAGGTAGGAATTGAATTAGAAGTATTTGTTCATGGGGCATTGTGTGTAGCATACTCAGGCCAATGTTTATTTAGTAGCATGGTAGGAGATCGTAGTGGAAATAGAGGACAATGTGCTCAAGGATGTAGAATGCCTTATACACTAATTGATGATACAAAGAAAGAATATGCACAAGGATATTTACTAAGCCTAAAAGATTTAAATACACTAGATAAAATGCAAGACATAGTAGATAGCAATGTAGCTTCTTTAAAGTTAGAAGGAAGAATGAAAAAGAGTGAATATGTAGCTTCTATTACTTCGCTTTATCGTGGAGCATTAGATTATGCGCTTACGCACACCCCTTTTCATGTTGATAAAGAAGCACTGAAACAAAATAAAGTATTATTTAATAGAGGGTATACGCATGGGTTTATGTATGGAAATATGGGGAGTTTATTAAGTAATCCATTACGACCAAACCACATGGGTATTGAAGTAGGAAAAGTAGTTAAAATTAAGCATGATAAAATAGTCATTCAATTAATCGATGACTTAAATCAACATGATGGAATACGATTCTTAATGGATCATAAAGATGTGGGATGTAAGGTAAATCGGATGTATGTGAATGGGTTGTTAAGTAATAAAGCAAGTAAAAATACAATGATTGAACTTGATAACACATTGGAAGTAAAAGTAGGTTGTAAAGTATTGAAGACAAGTGATTATTATTTGGAGAAACAAATACAATCACAAATTGAACTTACGCCACGTAAAGTTGATGTATCTATGCACTTTAGTGCGTATGTAAATACACCGATGTATTTACTTGTAGAAGATGGTAAACATCAAGTAGAAGTATATGGTAAAGAGCCTAGTGTTGCTTTAAAACTAGCAAGTAATGAAGAGATGATACATAAGCAATTAGCGAAAACAAATGAAACAATATTTAAGTTAGCTACTTTTACTTGTGAGTTAGATCAACAATTATTTATTGTGAATAAACAATTGAATGAAATGCGAAGAGAAGCCCTTCAACAACTATTCGTATTAAGAGAAGAAGATAGTAATAGAATACAAATTCCTTATCAAAGGGAAGATATGTCTGTAGTTAGTGAACTTCCTTCTCTATTGTGTTGTGTACAAACACAGGAACAAGTAGATGCTTGTTTAGCGTTAGATGTACCTGCTATCTATGTATTGGATAGACATTTATATAATACCTACAAACATACGAATAGAGTGCATTTAAGGTCGTCTAAGGTAGAAACAGGGTCTTATACAGAAGTTAGTATGATTCAAGAATTAGGAGGCTTACATTCTCCTAAAGGAATGATATGTGATAGTGGGATACATGTCTATAATGCACATAGTGCATTATTTCTTCAACACTTAGGCGTACAAGCGATTACGTTATCTCTAGAATTAAAAGAAGATAAGATTGAAGCATTAATGAAACACTATCATGAATTATCAACGCAACCAATAAATGTAATCCAAGTTGTATATGGAAGAGTAGAAGTAATGGTATCTAAACATTGCCCAATAAATGCCAGCATATTAGATAATAATAAAAAGAATTGTAAGTTATGCAGAAATAAACAGTATTACTTAAAGGATAAATTTAATAACGAGTATCCTATGCTGAATGATACGTTATGTAATATGCATTTATATGATTATAATACACGTAATGATATTTCAAAAATACCACATTTTAAACAATTGGGTATTACACATTTTAGATTGGATTTCACCACAGAAACAAGCGAGCAACTGAAAAGGACAATAATTGATGCAAAAAGGACACTTTCCTTATAGGCTATATGAAATAGTATTCTAATTTCATATAATGTACCCATAAGAAAGGTGTGATGATCATGAGTAAAACAAAAGGAAACACGATTGAAAATGTAGGTTGCATCTTTAAGACAGAAGTCTTTCTTTTAGACATAAAGTAATTACTTTATGTCTTTTATTATTTAAAAATATCACGGAGGAACAAAAGATGAACGAAGAAATGAGAATGATGTGGGAATGTGGAGCAACAGGAAATGTTAATTTGTTAGTTGCACTAATGCAAAAAGGAATAGATGTAGACTTTCAAAATGAAGAAGGTAGAACAATCTTAATGCGTGCAGCAAAAAGAGATTATAAAGATGTAGTACGTATCTTAGTAGACAATGGAGTAGATGTAAACAAACGTGATCGTAAAGGTAAAACAGCACTAATGGGTGCAGCTAAAAAAGGAAATAAAACGATTGTTAAAAAATTAATGGAAGCTGGTGGGGATTTAAATATCCAAGATATAAAAGGAAGAACAGCATTACACAGATGTAGTTTCTTAGGATATGATCGAGTTGTTAGAGAACTGTTAAAAGGGGATTTAATGTTAGATATTCGTGATGAAAGAGGAAGAACAGCATTAATGGAAGCATGCTTAGCGTATAAACAAGATGTAATAGACTTACTATTGGTGTCTAAAGCAAATGTAAATTTAGCAGATAATAATGGCTGTACTGCATTGATGAGAGCGGCTTATGCGGGATATACAGGATTAGTAAATCAACTATTAGAATATGGAGCAGATAAAGAGGCAGAAGATGAAGATGGTAAAAAAGCAATTCATTATGTAAGAGAGCATTGTCTAGCTGAATTGAAACCATTACTTAAATAGGAGGTAAATCTAATGAAAGATTATAAAGCAAGTGAGGTACGTAATGTAAGTGTATTAGGACATAGTGGAGCAGGAAAAACAAGCATCTTAGAAGCGATGCTGTATTATACTAAAGCAAGTGATCGCTTTGGAAAAACAAAAGAAGGAAGTTCTTTGATTGATTATGATAATGAAGAAATCAAACGAGGAATTAGTGTATATACAAGTATTGTTCCAATCGAATGGCAAGACTGTAAAATTAATTTCTTAGATACTCCTGGATACTTAGACTATGTAGGAGAAAGAGAGGCAGCTATCGAAGTAGGAGATAACGCATTGATTGTCGTAAGTGCTAAAGATAAAGTACAATCAGGAACAATGAATGCATGGGATAAAGTACAAAAACGTAAAATCCCAACAATTTTATTTGTGAATAAATTAGATGAAGATAATACTTCGTTTGAAGAAGCATACCAAAGTCTTAGAACGTCATTTGGAAAAGTAGTAATTCCTTTTGAAGTACCTATTGTTGAACAAGGTGATATTGTAGGATCTGTAAATATACTTAGAAATAAAGCATGGTATTATAAAACAGATAAAGCTAGTAAAGAAGTTTCTTATGATGTTCCAGCTGATATGCAAGATATGGTTCTTGAGTATAAAAATCAAATTACTGAAACAGTGGCGATGAGTGATGATGAATTGATGGAACGCTTCTTCAGTGGAGAAGAATTCTCTGATGCGGAACTAACCAGAGGAGTACGTATTGGAGTAAGAAGTGGTGATATTGTACCAGTGTTCTCAGGAGTTGCAACGAATTCAATTGGAATAGAGCGTTTAATGGATCTAATAGTTAAATATTTTCCAACCTATGGAGAACGAGGAACGCAAACAATAACAGATGCAAAACATAGTACTGTAAAAGACATTCGTTGTGCTGAAGATGAAGTAATGAGTGCTCGTATCTTTAAAACAATTGTGGATCCATTTGTTGGTCGTATTTCTTATATTAAAGTAAGAAGTGGAGTATTAACAAGTGATAGTGTCGTTTATAATACGAAAAAAGAAGAACATGAAAAAATCAATCAAATATTTATTATTAAAGGAAAACATCAAACAGCAGTAGGTAAACTATTTACGGGAGATATTGGAGCAGTTGTTAAGTTACAGCACTCACAAACAAATGATACTTTATGTGCAAAAGGGCATGAATATATTATTGAAGATATTCCTTTCACACAAGGATTGCTAGCTAAGTCTGTGACTCCTTTATCTAAAAATGATGAAGATAAAGTGAATGGTGCATTAGCGAAGATAGTAGAAGAAGATTTAAGTGTTTTAGTGAAAAATAATCCAGACACACTACAAACAATTATTTATGGAGTAGGTGAACAACACTTAGAAGTAATTGTTGCTAAAATGAAATCTAAATATAAAGTAGATGTAGTATTAGATACACCGCGAGTTCCGTATCGTGAAACAATTAAGAAAACAGTAATTGGAGAAGGTCGTCATAAAAAACAAAATGGAGGACATGGACAATTTGGTCATGTATTCATTGAATTTGCACCTAATCCAGATGTAGAAGAAATGGTGTTTGAAGACAAAGTTGTAGGTGGTGCAGTACCGAAAGGGTATTTCCCAGCAGTAGAAGCAGGACTTAGAGATGTTAATAAACATGGAGTATTGGCAAATAATCATGTAGTAAATATGAAGGCAACTTTATTAGATGGAAAATATCATGATGTAGATTCTAATGAAATGGCGTTTAAGTTAGCTGCTCAATTAGCATATAAAGATGCAATGCCGAAGGCAAATCCAATCTTATTAGAACCGATTGTAATGATTTCTGTCTATGTACCAGATGAATTTACGGGAACTATCATTGGAGAAATGAATAAACGTAGAGGAATGATATTAGGGATGGAACTTGTTGATGATAAACAAGAAATTAAGATTCAAGTGCCACATGCAGAAGTGTTAAACTTTGCTACTGATTTAAGAGCGTTAACACAAGGACGTGGGGAATACACACAAGTATTTGATCACTATGCTGAATTACCGACTCATTTAGTAGATAAAATTATTGAAAAATTAAAAAAATAAAATAATAATATGAAGAAACAACCATGACACGTAGAGAGTTTTACGTGTCATGGTTGTTTTATATTTTTATTAGGTTGAGCAGTGAAAAGTACAGATTAATAGGTACGACTAATCCATTCTCCATCTTCATATGATTGGATAAATTCACTCACGTCATCATTTAGAAAAACATCTAACATTTCTTTGAAACTTGGTGCACATTGACAACGTTCTATGTCCGCTAAAGAAATCCATTTGATTTCACCTTCTTCACTACTTTTTATAGTTCCACTAAAGCTATTTGTCTTATAAAAAATAACGATATAACGATAAGGGATTGATTCATGAATAGCTGGAAATTGCTTTATCCCACATAAATCTAAATTTGATATATCCAGCCCTGTTTCTTCTTTTACTTCACGAATGGCAGATTGAACAAAGGATTCCTTTAATTCTACATGTCCACCTGGGAATGTGATTCCAGGCCAATTTGGATTCAATCTGTCTTGAACAAGGATGCGATCTCCTTCATATACCATTACCATATTCGTCAATATCACTGTTTCATTTTTCGACATTCTCAACACCTCTTTTGAAATAGTATACAAGAACAATGAGTGTATTGCTAGTTTGTGAGGATGAATTTACAAAGAAATGAAAAAAAGTGTAATTTTTAGTGTAAATTCATTTTCATAAGGCGAGATTTGTAATACAATAGAGTGTAATGAAAGAAGGGCTAACAAATGATTAACGAAAGAATTGAAAAGTTACGTAGTGTCATGCAATCGCATCACATTGATGTGTATTATGTACCTACTAGTGATTTTCACGATAGTGAATATGTAAATGAGTATTTTAGAGGAAGAGCGTACTTATCAGGATTTACTGGTTCTGCCGGAGTAATGGTAATTACGAAAGATAAAGCGATTGTATGGAGTGATGGAAGATACTACATACAAGGAGAAAATCAAGTAAAGGGAACTTGTGTTGATTTCTATCGTCAAGGAGATCCTAACTATTTAACTCCAACTGCATTCATTAAACAAGAAATTAAAGAAAATGAATGTTTAGGTTTTGATGGAAGAGTTATTTCTAGTGTACTTGGTGAAAGTTTTCAAAATGCAGTGATAAAAAAACAAGTAAGTATTCAATATGAATTAGACTTATTAGATGAAGTATGGAATGAAAGAACTAGTTTACCAACTGAAAAAGTATGGGTATATGATACTAAATATAATGGAAAAAATATGGCTAGTAAAGTAAGTGAAGTAAGAAGTGCGATGAAAAAAGTAAATGCAACACACCATGTGTTAACATCGCTTGATGATATTGCGTACGTAATGAATTTACGTGGAAATGATGTACAATCGAATCCAGTATTCTTATCGAATGTATTAGTTAGTGAAGATACGTTCATCCTATATATTGATGATAAAAAAATAGATGAACAAGTAAAACAATATCTAGATGAAAATAAAGTAATCGTTAAAAATTACTTTGAAATATATGAAGATATGAAACACTTTAGTGAGAACGACTGTGTACTAGTAGATAGAGCACGTTGTAACTATAGTATCGTGAATAACATACCGAAGCATACTCGTATCTATGATACAGCAAATCCGACTACGTTAATGAAAGCAATTAAAAATGAAGTAGAAATACAAAACACTAAAATAGCTCACATTAAAGATGGTGTTGCAGTTACTAAGTTTATGTATTGGTTAAAAACGAATATTGGAAACATAGAAATGGATGAATTAAGTGTAGATGCGTACTTAACAAGTCTTAGAGCACAACAAGAAAACTATTTAGGTGTATCATTCTCAACCATAGCTGGATACAATGCAAATGCAGCGATGATGCATTACAGTGCGAGTGAAGAAAACTATGCCGTATTAAAACCAGAAGGAATGTTGTTGGTAGACAGTGGTGGTCAATACTTAGAAGGAACAACGGATATTACACGAACATTTGGATTAGGACCAGTAGACAAAGAGTGGAAAAAACATTTCACACTTGTGTTAAAAGGAATGATTCAATTATCGAAAGCAAAATTCTTGACTGGAATAAGTGGTATCAACTTAGATATTTTAGCAAGACAACCTTTATGGGAACATGGAATTGACTATAAATGTGGAACGGGTCATGGAGTAGGTCATTTACTTAATGTACATGAAGGACCTCAAGGAATACGTTGGCAAAAAGCATTAGGAAGAAAAGAAGATACACCGTTAATGTTAGGAATGAATGTTACTAATGAACCAGGTGTATATATTCAAGATTCACATGGAATTCGAATTGAAAATGAATTGGTAGTAGTTAATGATACAAATAACTCTGATGGAACGTTCTTAAAGTTTGAAACAATTACGTTTGCACCTATTGATTTAGATTTAATTGATGTAGATTACTTAGATAAAGCAACAATTGATTGGTTGAATTGCTATCACAAGGAAGTATATGATAAGATTAGTCCTAGTTTAGATGTAGTAGAAAAAGAATGGCTTGCACAATATACAAGAGCCATATAAGGAGAAATAAAATGTACAAAAAAGTAGCTTGGGAAAAATATGATGAAAATCAACTGAAAACAGTAATGGAATTTAGTGAAGGATATAAAGAATATATCACTAAAGGAAAAACAGAAAGAGCGTGTGTGAAAGAAAGTGTAGCCTTAGCGGAAGCGAATGGATACGTAAACTTAGATACAAAAATTAAAAATAAAGAAACATTAAAAGTAGGAGATAAAGTATACGCAACAAATATGGATAAAAACGTGGTAACTTTTGTGATTGGGAAACAATCAATTGAAAAAGGATTACGTATCTTAGGAGCTCATATTGATTCTCCACGTCTTGATCTTAAACAAAATCCACTATATGAAAGTGAAGGATTTGCATTAGTAGATACTCACTACTATGGGGGAGTTAAAAAATACCAATGGGTAACATTACCTTTATCATTACATGGAGTGGTGTTTAAAAAAGATGGTACTCGTGTCGATATAGTAATTGGTGAAGATGATAGTGATCCAGTAGTAGGAATTAGTGATTTATTAATTCATTTATCAGCGGATCAAATGCAAAAACCGGGAGCAAAAATTATTGAAGGGGAAGACCTTGATGTAACAATGGGAAGTATTCCTTTAAAAGGTGAAGAAAAAAATGCAGTGAAAGCAAATATATTAAAAATGTTGAAAGAAAAATACGACTTTGAAGAAGAAGATTTCGTATCTGCTGAAATAGAAGTAGTTCCTAGTGGAAAAGCTAGAGATTACGGGTTAGATAGAAGTATGGTTATGGGTTATGGACATGATGATAGAGTATGTGCATATGCTTCATTATTAGCTTGTTTAAATAGTGGTGCAAATGAATATACAAGTTGTGCTATCTTAGTAGATAAAGAAGAAGTAGGTAGTATTGGAGCTACAGGAGCACAATCAATGTGGTTTGAAAATGTAGTTGCTGAAATGCTTTCTTTGATGGGAAATGACTCACACTTAACTATTAGACGTGCACTAGCAAATTCTAAAATGTTATCAAGTGATGTAAGTGCCGGATTTGATCCATTATATGCAGGAGTAAACGAAAGAAAAAACTCAGCATTCTTAGGACAAGGAATTTGTTTCAATAAATATACAGGAAGTCGTGGAAAAGGTGGATGTAATGATGCAAACCCTGAATACATTGCAGAACTTAGAAAAATTATGGATGAAGCAAACATTAACTATCAAACAGCAGAATTAGGAAAAGTAGACCAAGGTGGTGGAGGTACTATTGCCTACATCTTAGGAAACTATGGAATGAATGTTATTGATGCAGGTGTTGCTGTATTAAATATGCATGCACCATGGGAAGTGATTTCTAAAGTGGATTTATATGAAGCTTATTTAGCATATAAAGTATTCTTAGAAAAAGCATAATAACTAATGAACGACTGATGTTATCAGTCGTTTTATGTCATATGGAGGGAGCACACTATGATTGTAGAAATTATAAATGTAGGAACAGAATTATTGTTAGGGGAAATAGTGAATACCAACGCGAGTGCTATACTAAAAATGTGTAAGCAATTAGGGATCGATGTGTATCATCAAAGTATTGTTGGGGATAATCCTAAACGATTGTTGTCATGTTTTGATATCGCATTTAAGCGTGGTGCAGACTGTGTCATTACAACGGGAGGATTAGGTCCTACACAAGATGATCTTTCGAAAGAACTATCCGCAGAATACCTGCAATTGGCAATGACAGCAAATACAGAGGAAGTACTAAAAGTGGAAGCAAAATGTGGCTTTCTAAGTGGTCATAAAACTATTTCTAAAGCAAACTATAAACAAGCTAATTTCCCTATAGGTTGTCATATATTAGAAAATGAAGTTGGTACAGCTAACGCATGTGTGATGCAAAATGATAATAAAATGATTATTAATCTTCCAGGACCTCCGAAGGAGTTGGATTACGTTATTGAACATAGTTTAACTCCGTACTTACAAAAGTATGCAAAAGAGACACTGTATTCATATGACTATGTAACGATGGGCATTGGCGAAAGTAGATTGGAAGATACGCTACATGATATCATTGAAATGCAAACCCAAGTGAGTATCGCATTGTATGCGAGTGAAGAAAATGTAAGAATACGTTTTGCTTGTAAAGCATACAGTGAACAGGAATTTTATGAAAAGATAAAGTCTGTACAAGATGAGATTTACCCACTAATTAAAGACTTTATCTTGGATACAAAGGATATAAGAAAAAGTGTGTATCAGATAATGCCAGCATATCGAATGGAATATTTAGGTGAATTTAGATTGCCAACAAACTTTAAATTAGGTGCGAACTATGATGAAAATGCCTCACTGTGTATTACATTATCAATTGCTCACTATGAGATAGGGGATGTAGTGACAATGTGTATCCACAATGAAATAAGAGAAGATATTTCAACGATATCACTGTTAAAAGATGCTAACTTATCGATGAGTAAAATTATTGCTAAGTTGTGTATGAGTGTATATTTATTTCTACAAAACAAAGAAGGATATTCGAATTTTAAATAAACAACGCGAAAGCGTTGTTTATTTATTATAGAGGATGTAGGAGGTAAGGCAATCGTATCATAGTCGAGAAATAGTGGGAAAAAAAATAACATAAGATAACACAAAATATTTGGTTTTCATTTTCTTTTAAATATAAGTGAAAAATAGTATAATGAAAGTAATAATGAAATATAAAAGGAGAAATTACAATGGGATTAATTTCAGCAGGTATCAATTCAGTTAAGGGAGTATTCGCAGATGAATGGAAAGAGGCATTCGTATGTGATGCATTAGAATCAAATGTATTACTAACAAAAGGAATTAAACAAAACGAGAAAGATTCTTCAAATACAAAAGGTCATGAAAATGTGATTAGTGACGGATCAAAAATTATTGTTGCTGATGGACAATGTATGCTGATTGTGGAACAAGGGAAAGTGGTAGAAGTGTGTGCGACTCCTGGAGAATTCACGTATGACAATAAAATTGCGCCTAGTTTATTTACTGGAAAACTAGGAGATTCTATCAAAAATACGTTTAGCACGATAGGTAAGAGATTTACGTTTGGGGATAATACAGCGACCGACCAAAGAATTTACTACATTAATGTGAAAGAAATAGTTGGAAATAAATATGGAACTGCAAATCCAGTGCCATTTAGAGTGGTAGACCATAATATTGGTTTAGACATCGATATTTCTGTGCGTTGTCATGGAGAATATTCATATCAAATTATTGATCCATTACTATTTTATACGAATGTTTGTGGAAATACGAAAACTAGATATTTACGTGATGAAATTGATGGAATGTTAAAAACAGAGTTATTGACAGCGTTACAACCAGCTTTTGCGAATATATCGTCATTGGGGATTCGCTATTCAGCGTTACCTGGACATACAACACAAATCGCAGAACAATTAAATAGTGTGCTATCTCAAAAATGGCAACAATTACGTGGATTAAAAATAGTTTCTTTTGGAGTGAACTCAGTAGTTGCTTCTAAAGAAGATGAAGATATGATTAAAGAATTGCAAAAAACAGCGGTGTTACGTAATAGTGGAATGGCAGCGGCAACACTAACGGCAGCACAAGCAGAAGCGATGAAACTTGCTGCTGGTAATGAAGGTACAGGAGCATTTATGGCTTTTGCGGGAATGAATCTGGCTCAACAAAGTGGTGGAGTCAATGCTAATCAGTTATATCAACAGCAACAACAAGGAGCACCTCTAGTGAATCCGATGGGTAGTGTAGTGTCTGCACCTACTCAAGCAACAGGATGGAACTGCGAATGTGGTGGAGTAAACACTGGTAAGTTTTGCGCGCAATGTGGTAAACCGCAACCCGTTGAATTATCAAGTTGGGAGTGTGCGTGTGGAACGCTGAATTCAGGTAAATTTTGCTCGGAATGCGGAAAACAAAATCAAACGTTTAAAATAGTATGTGATAAATGTGGATTTACGCCAAGTGATCCTACTAAAACACCAAAATTTTGTCCAGAATGTGGAGATATAATTAATGAATTCGACAGAAAATAAGGATACGATTCAACAATTTAAATGTCCTAATTGTAATGCGTCAATTCAATTTAGTGCTTCTACACAAAATATGCAATGTGAATATTGTGGTTGCGAATTAGATGTAGCAACATTGGAAGAGTTTGCCCATATTACAGAAGGTGAACAAGCAGATTTAGAATGGAAAACATATGAAGAAGCGAATGGAAGTAATCAATGGGATGAAACTGAGCAAGAAGAAGTAAGAAAATATGTATGCCAATCTTGTGCGGGTAGTGTGATAACGGATGCGGTGACAGTAGCGACTAAATGTCCTTATTGCGACAATCCAGTAGTCATGCCGGCACAATTGGAAAATGAATACCGTCCAGATATGGTATTGCCATTCAAAGTGACAAAAGAAGAGGCGATTGCTGGACTATCTGAATTTTTAGCAGATAAGAAATTATTGCCTGATTTATTTAAAGATAGAAATCATATTGAAGAAGTAACAGGTATTTATGTACCGTTTTGGCTATTTGATTGTAGTGCCAAAGGGGAAGTCGCATACAAAGCAACGAAAACAAGAATGTGGAGTACAGGAAGTTATCGATATACAAAAACAAACCATTACTTATTGAAACGTAATGGAAAAGTAGACTTTAATAATGTACCAGCTGATGGATCATCGAAAATGGATGATACACTAATGGAATCGATAGAACCCTTTGACTATAGCTTGGGAGTAGACTTCAATACTGCTTATTTAGCAGGTTATTTAGCACAAAACTACGATATAAAATCAGATGAGTTAGTAGGACGAGTAAGTGAGAGAATGGGGAATAGTTTAATCAGTATGTATGATTCTACCATTCAAGGATATGAAACAAAACATATTACACACAAAAACTTGGTGAATGAAAACGGTGATATACAATACGCATTATTACCAGTATGGATATTAAATACGAAATATAATGGAACACTATATACGTTTGCAATGAATGGACAAACAGGTAAATTTGTAGGAGATTTACCTATTGATAAAAAGAAATCAGCAATGTATTTTTTGATGGTATTTGGAGCGAGTGCCATCGTAGGTGGCACAATATTTGCGGCAATTGCGATGTTCGCGTAAGGGAGAAAGTAAATGAAAAAATTAACAGGACTGTTATTTGCGTTATTACTTTTATCTCCTACGATGAATGTATATGCCCAAGAAGATACAGACAGAGTTGTCGATAACGATAACCTAATTAGTGAAAGTGTTGAACAGGAGTTAGAAGTACGTTTAAATGAAGTTGCAGAATTATACGAATTAGACGTTGTTATTTTAACTCAATATAGTATTGATGGATATGATCCTATGACGTATACAAGTAACTATTATGAAGAGCATGATTTAGGGATGGGAACAAATGATGATGGTTTAATTCTTTTATTAAGCTTAGAAAATAAGGATTGGAATATTAATACAGTAGGATTTGGGGATGAAGCATATAACGATTATGCAATAGACCAATTTGAAAATAACATCTTATCTTTCTTTTCAGAAGGATATTATGATGAAGGATTCACTAGGTTTGTAACTATGATTGAAGACTATAGTAAAGAGGCTACAGAAGGTGTGCCATATAGTTATGATCATAGCTATCGTGATTGGACATACTATGCGATAGGAATAGGTATCGTAGTTGTTGCAGCTATTGTGATTGCTTCTATTTATTTGATGTCATTAATTAAAAAGATGGATAACATAGAAAAACAAGCGAGAGCACAAAATTACGTGGATGAAAATTCATTTGAATTAATTGAAAAAAGTGATAAATTCTTATATAGTCATACGACAAGTGTAAGAATACAAAGAAATAACTCTTCAGGAGGCGGAGGCGGATTTAGCTCTGGTGGAAGAAGCGGAAAATTTTAATAAGGAAAGGGTTGAATAATTTCAACTCTTTTTTTCGTTATAAGAAAAAAATGATATAATATACGTAACAGAACGGAGAATCAAATTATGGAAACTAGACCTTATGTAACATGGGAGAAAATGAATGATTTTTTAGTGGATGCTTTTATGGGGTATGGAATACCTAAAGAAGATGCGAGTATATGTGCGAAAGTATTATTAGCTAGTGATTCTAAAGGAATTGAGAGTCATGGGTGTAATCGATTTAAACCAATTTATTTAGATAGAATAAAGGCAGGTATTTTAAATCCAATTACGACTATGGATATAATTAAAGATACTTATACAACACAAGTGATGGATGCTAATGATGGGATGGGAATGGTTGCTTCTTATCATATGACACGTAGTTTAATTGAAAAAGCTAAGATATATGGAATGGCAATGGGTGTTATTACCAATTCATCTCATTATGGAATTGCAGGATATTATACAGATATGGCTGCAAAAGAAGGAATGATAGGAATAAGTGGGACCAATGCAAGAGGCAGTATTGCACCTACATTTGGAGTTGAAAACATGCTGGGAACGAATCCTTTAACGTTTACAATTCCTACGGATGAAGATTTTGATTTCTGTTTAGATTGTGCAACATCTATTTATCAAAGAGGGAAAATAGAGTATTATGCAAGAATAAATAAGGATACGCCAAGTAGTGCGATAGTTACGCACGATGGGGAACCACTGAGTGATTCTAATATGATATTGAAATATCTAGTTGAGGGGAAAGCAGCCCTTGCCCCACTGGGTGGATCAAGTGATGAAACGGCAGGATATAAAGGATATGGATATGCAACTGTAGTTGAGATACTATCTAGTGCGTTAGCGAATGGTTTGGCCTTAAGAGATTTAAAAGATAAAGATGAAGAAGGAAATAAAAGACCATATCATTTAGGTCACTTCTTTATCGTGATTAATCCTGAATTTTTCATGGGAGAACAAGTGCTAAGAGAAAGAGCGGGCGATATATGTAGAACGCTTAGATCATCTAAAAAAGCAAGAAACCAAGATCGTATTTATACCGCAGGAGAAAAAGAATACGATGTATATATGCAAAGAAAAGAGTTGGGTGTACCACTTTCTAGAGAAGTTCAATTAGAAGTGTTACAGGTGAATGAGGAATTAAAACTAGGATATTCATTTGATTTTAGTGAAAAATAAAAATGATACTACCAAGAAATAACGTATGGTAAAGATACCTAAACAGTAGGTACTCCTTGTGATGTGTTTAAGCTTACGAAATTATGAAAAAACTCTACCGATAGTAATGAGAAGGTATGCTATTGGTAGAGTTTTATTGTGGGTAAATAGGACTTGGAATTTAAAGGGAAACGACGTTGAAGTATGGGAAATAATAATAGAATCGATATCTGCATCAGTGAATTATTCTAGAGTAAATTTAGGGCATCAATATGCGAAATGAGAAAATAGAACGAATATCTATCGATTTTTAGTTATTATTTGACGATAGGTCATATTTTTTTCTTATTTATTACTTGTTTTAGTTTAAGTTTAAACGAATTTTTGGTATTCTATTAAAGTAAAGGTAAGAACATATGACAGCAAAATTAAAAATAAAATTATTTGAAATATTTATTCAAGCTGCCAAAATATCAATTGGGAGTAGTGTAGCTATCGTTGTTGCGACAGAACTGCAACTGCAATTTGCTACATCAGCGGGAATTATTACGCTGCTAACGTTATTAACAACTAAAATTGAGACATTAAGACTATCGTTATATCGCTTAATTTCCGTAGGTATGTCGATACTAATTTCTTTTTTGTTTATACAATATATATTTAGTGAATGGATAGCTTTTGGAGTATACATCTTCCTAGTTGTATTTTTTTCAAATTGGAATGGATGGGGTGCTACGGTATCAGTGAATGCCGTAATTGGGACACACTTTTTAGCGATGCAAGATTACAGTATGGAATTCATATTAAATGAAATAAGTTTAGTAGTTATTGGAGTAAGTATTGCGATACTATTAAATGCATTTACTCCGAATAATAAGTTGGAAAATAAAATTTTACATAACATAGAATATACAGAAAAAAGTTTACATGCAAGCATAGATGGGATAATTAAATTTATATTGAAGGAAGAAGTAGAGTTTAATATTTGGGATAAGATTGTAGAATTAGAAAGTCATATTGAACACTTCATTGAACAATCTTATGAGTTTCAAAATAATTCATTTAAGAAACATAAAACATATTACGTACACTACTTTGAGATGCGTTCTTCACAATGTAAAGTATTACATAATCTACATTATGAAATTAAAGAAATCAAAGAGATGAGCAATCATGCAACAGTGTTATCTGGGTATTTAAAGTATTTAAATCAATTTATTTATGAAATGATTGATCCAGACGAACAAATTGATGTCTTGGAGGTAATGTTTGAACAAATGAAAAAAGAAGAATTACCAACTACTCATAGTGAATTTGAAGCAAGAGTTAAATTATTTCATATATTAATGGATATTGAAGAATTATTAGTATTTAAACGTCGTTTTATTAAAGAAACGCAAAATGAATGGACGCATATAAACGCATTAAATAAAGTAAAGTAACATTGAGGGAAAATAAGCATGAAACATATTTTTATTATTAATCCTGCGGCTGGAAAAGGCGATAAAGCAGAAAAATTGAAACGTGAAATAAAAAAACACTTTGAGGCTGAACAATATTATATAGAAATGACGACCAAAAAGAGTGAAGCAACGCTAATATCGAAGAGGTATGCAAAGACTGGTGTAGAAATGATTTTCTATGCATGTGGAGGAGATGGAACTGTAAATGAAGTGGTAAACGGAATTTATAAATATCGAAACGCTTCTCTTGCTATAATACCGATAGGGACCGGCAATGATTTTGTGAAAAGTTTGCCCCACCCAATACAAGATTTGCAAAATATACAAAAATACATAAATCCTGAATATATGACTTGTGACTTATTGTCTGTTGATAACTATGTAGGAATCAATAACATATCAGTAGGTTTTGATGTTGCTGTCTCGATGAACGCAAGTAGGTTCAAAAAAATTCCGTTTGCGAATGAAATTGTTCCATATACGATGTCTTTGGTGTATAGTATGGCTCAAAGTTTGAGTGATACGTATAGAGTGAAGTTTAACGATATCGATATAAAAGAAGATTTCACTTTCATAGTCGTATGTAATGGTGGGTTTTATGGCGGCGGATATAAACCATATCCAGCAGCTAATATTCGAGATAACATAATTGATTTAGTATTTATTCAAGGAGTTACTCGTAGAAATTTACTTAAATTATCAAAGCATTATGAAAAAGGAACACATCTACAATTCAAAGATTTAGTAACAATCCACAAATGTAAGGAAGTTACGATTATGCATGAAGAACCTATCTATTTAAGTGTTGATGGAGAAATAATCAAAGTCATAGATCCAACTATCAAAATACTTGAAAATGGAATGCGTTTAGTAATTCCAAGTAGAAAATAGTTTGATTACGATTTAATTTACAATATAGGAGATAATTGTTATAATAGAGGGGACTTTAATTATGCGAGGTGGCCAATGAAAGACATAGGACAAAAATTAAAAAAAGAACGTATTAATAGAAAATTAACTTATCAAGATATTTCAATTTTAACTAAAATGCCGGAAGACAAAATAAAAGCAATAGAAGATGGTGATTTAGACTTTTTCGTTGACGATATTAGTTTTTTGCGTTTTTATGTACGTAGTTACTGCAAGGTGCTAGAAATTGATTATGAACAATATAAACAGGATATGAGTGAAACAGTGTTGGACTTTACTAGCTCAATCGATGTAAAAAAAGAATTGGAAAAAGAGGAACTTGAACAAAATATTAAAGAACGATCTTTTAAAAATATAAATAGAAAAGAATCTGAAAGCAATGTTAGGAAACCGTTTCAAAACATAGCGAAGAAAAGAATTGATACATCATTAATTTCATTGATTGTCATATCAATCGTTGTGTTGGGAATTGTGGGTTATGTAGGATTGGGAATACTGTTGGAAAAAGAGGATACACCTGCTGAAGTTGATCCAAAAAATACTGAAACTGAAGTGGTGCCACAACCGACTCCAGAAGTAGATGATAAGGAAGAGAAAGAACCAGTAGAAACGAAAAAAATAACATTTAGTGAAGTGAATCAAAATACTTATATAATGGAGAGTGGAACTACAAAAGAATTAGAAATAGTGATCACTTTTGAGGGAGATTGCTACTTAGAAATGAATGTTAATGGGGTACGTATAGAGAATGTAAATAATTACTCAGTAGTCAAAGCTGCGTCAACTTTTACGCAAAAAATAACGCTTGTTGAAGGGGATGTTTTTTCTTTTAAATTTGGGAATTACCCGGCATCTAAACCACAAATAACTGTGAATGGAGATGTTTTTGAATATAATTATGAGGCACTAGCAACTGCTGGTCCTGTCATTCAACTTGAATTACAATCAAAAGGAGAATAGAAATGAATGTACCAAATAAATTATCTTTACTAAGAATGGCATTGGTTCCGTTATTAGTAACGATTTATATTTTTCCATATGCAAATTTTGATATTGAAGTGATTCAATACCAAGTACAAGGAGTGAGTATCAGTTTACCTTCATTTATTTGTTTTCTTATATTTGTGGTAGCTTCATTTACTGATTTCTTAGATGGATATATTGCAAGAAAACATAATATGATTACATCTTTTGGAAAATTCATTGATCCCATTGCTGATAAATTATTAGTGAACAGTTGTTTTTTACTGTTGGCTTTTGCTGGAGAAATCCCATTTATACTTGTGTTAATTATGATTTGTAGAGATAGTATCGTTGATGCTATTCGAATGATGGCTTCTACAAAAGGGATTGTAATGGCTGCACAAATGTCAGGTAAAATAAAAACAGTAGTTCAAATGTTGGCTATCATGGTAGCCTTCTTAAATAATGTACCATTTGCATCTAGTGGAATCCCAGTAGATATAATATTAGTGTATGTTGCGTGTATCGTATCTTGTATATCAGGAGTTTCATATTTTATACAAGCAAAAGCAGTAATTATGGAAAGTATGTAGCATGCAAGAGTTAGTTGCGCTATTGATTGATAAACAATTGAGAATTGCTAGTATTGAAAGTTTAACAGCTGGTTTGTTTGCATCAAGTATTGCTAGTGTTCCCAATGCGTCTAAAGTGTTAGTGGGGTCGTTAGTAACGTATACAAACGATTGTAAAATAAAACTGTTACACATGGATGAAGCAATTATTCAAACGCATGGAGTCATTAGTAGTGAATGTGTAAGTGCTATGGCGACACAGGGACAGTCTATGTTTAATAGTGACATCGTTGTTTCTTTTAGTGGGAATGCGGGACCAAGTGTGATGGAAGATAAAGAGGTAGGACTAGTTTATATGGCTCTACTTTATAAGGGAAATATAAAAGTATTTAAAGAACAATTTCATGGGAATAGAAATGAAGTGAGATTAGCGTCTGTAAATTACATGTGTGAACAAATAAAATTGGCTTTGTAGTGGGATATTCAAAAAATATTACATATAAATTGTAATGGAGGCAAACATAATGGCAAAAGAAAAAAAAGTGGATAGTAATTCTCAATTATTAAAAGAAACGATAGCGATGATAGAGAAACAATTTGGAAAAGGGTCGATTATGAAACTTGGTGATCGCGCATCACTAGATATTGATACGATTAGTTCGGGATCATTAAAAATTGATGAAGCGTTAGGAATAGGTGGATATCCTAAAGGTAGAATTATTGAAGTATATGGACCAGAATCAAGTGGTAAAACTACAATTGCATTACATGCGATTGCAGAAGTGCAGAAAAAAGGTGGTCGTGCTGCGTTTATAGATGCAGAGAATGCGATTGATCCTACATATGCGAGAAACTTAGGGGTTGATATTGATGAATTAATTTTATCTCAACCAGACAGTGGAGAACAAGCACTTGAAATTTGTGAGATGTTAATACGAAGTGGTGCAATTGATTTAGTTGTAATAGATTCAGTTGCAGCCCTTGTTCCTCAAGCAGAATTAGATGGGGAAATGGGAGACCAGCAAGTTGGTTTACAAGCTCGTTTGATGTCTAAGGCGATGCGTAAACTAAGTGGAGTAATGAACAAAAGTGAGTGTACAGCAATCTTTATTAATCAACTTCGTGAAAAAGTGGGGATTGTATACGGAAATCCAGAAACCACACCAGGTGGTAGAGCGTTGAAGTTTTATTCTTCAGTACGTTTAGATATTCGAAAAAGTGAAGCAATTAAAGTAGGTAGTGATATTGTAGGGAATAAAGTGAATGTTAAAATTGTGAAAAATAAAGTGGCTCCACCATTCAAGGTTGCTCAAATTGAAATTATGTATGGAGAGGGTATCTCTTACATGGGTGAAATCATTGATTTAAGTGTAGAATATGATTTGATTCAGAAAAGTGGTAGTTGGTTTGCATATAATGGAGAAAAAATAGGTCAAGGGAAAGAAAGCGTGAAAAACTTCCTAAAAGAAAGACCAGAAGTGATAGTAGAATTAGCTAAAAAAATAAAAGAAATAAAAGAAAGTAAATAATATAAAAAAAAGATATTAATTCGTTGTAATAATGATTAATATCTTTTCTTTGTTTATTGGATAGAATATCAAAATGATTTGTATTATGGCATAAATAATAGTATTATATATACATGGCTTACGCCATAACGAAAATCAAATAGGAGGATTTAGAAAATGGATTATATAACTATCCTCTTATCTAGTGTAGTCGGAATTTTTATAGGGATCATAATTATGGTCGTTTTATCTAAAATGGAATTAAATAAAAACAAGCGTGAAGCAGAACTAGTAATAAAAGAAGCGACTAGTAAAGCGGATACCATTGTAAAACAATCTGTTTTAGATGGACGCACACAAGTACATGAATTAAAAATTAATGCTGAAAAAGAAATTAAATTAGTGAAAGATGAAATAACAGAAAAAGAAAATTTGTTATATCGTAGAGAAGATAATTTAAATTTCAGAGATGAAACCTTAATACAAAAAGAAGCGCAAGTAGATAAGAAAAAAACACAGTTGAGTGATAAACTTACTATGTTAGAAGAAAAAGAAAAAGAATTAGAAACTAAAATTGATGTTCAAGTTGTTGAACTTGAAAGAATTGCATCTATGTCTAGCTCTGATGCAAAAAATGAATTATTTGAAATCGCAAAACAAAGAATGGAAAAAGAAGTGATTGGATATATTAAAGATCGTGAAGAAGAAGCAAAATCTACAGCAGATGAAAAAGCTCGTAATATTATTGCTTTAAGTATTCAAAGATTATCACAAGAAGAATCAGTAGATCGTACTGTTTCGGTAGTACATTTACCAAGTGATGAAATGAAAGGTAGAATTATCGGTAGAGAAGGTAGAAATATCAAGGCTATTGAGCAAGCTACTGGAGTTGACTTAAATATTGATGATACACCGGAAGTAATTGAATTATCATGTTTTGATCCAATTCGTAGAGAAGTTGCTAGAATTGCGTTAGAAACATTAGTTAAGGATGGAAGAATCCAACCTGGTAGAATAGAAGAAGTAGTGAATCGTGTTAAGAATGATATGAACAATCAAATTATGAAGGCTGGAGAAGATGCAATCTTTAAATTAGGTATTGGAAAAATGGATCGCGAAATTGTTAAATTAGTGGGTCGTTTAAAATATCGTTATAGTTATGGACAAAATGCATTACAACACAGTACAGAGGTTGCTAATTTAACAGGAATGATGGCTGCTGAATTAGGATTAAACCAAGCGTTAGCGAAACGTGCTGGGTTATTACATGATATTGGGAAATCAGTTGATTATGAAGTTGATGGAAGTCATGTAGATTTAGGATACCGTATTTGTAAGAAACATGGAGAAGATGAAGTTATATTGAATGCTATTCAATCTCATCATGGAGATGTAGAAGCTAAATTCTTAATTTCAAACTTGGTATATGCAGCAGATACATTAAGTGCAGCTAGACCAGGGGCACGTCATGAAGCAATGCAAAACTATATTAATAGATTAGAAGATTTAGAAAGTTTAGTTAAATCTTTTGATGGAGTAGATAGTACATACGCTATTCAAGCAGGTAGAGAAGTTAGAGTTATGGTTAAACCAGACTGTATCGATGATTTAAAAGCTGTGAAACTAGCACGTGATATAAAAGATCGTATTGAAGCAGAGATGACTTATCCAGGACAAATCAAAGTAACTGTTATTAGAGAAACTAGAGCAAACGAAGTGGCTAAATAATGAAAATATTGTTTATTGGAGATATTGTCGGAAGTGTTGGAAGAGCGATGGTGCTGGAACACTTACCAAAAATTAAAGAAGAAAAACAAATTGACTTTACAATTGTGAATGCAGAAAATGCAGCGCATGGAAAAGGGCTTACTAAGAAAATATATCATCAGTTAATTAATGCTGGATGTGATATGTTAACATTAGGTAATCATGCATATTCAAAAGATACTATTTTTAATTTTATTGATGAAGCTGATCGTTTAGTTAGACCATATAATCTTGAGCCTACTGAAGGGGCGGGATATCGTATCGTTGAAGTAAATGGTTTTAAAATTTGTATTGTGAACCTTATCTGTGAGGTATTTATGATACCAGTTATCGATTCTCCGTTTTCTAGTATGATAGATATTATCGAAGATACTAGAGATGAAGTTGATATATATTTTGTTGATTTGCATGGAGAAGCAACAAGTGAAAAAATTGCGTTTTCATATTATTTTGAAAATGAAGTACAAGTTGTTGTAGGAACGCATACTCATGTACAAACGGCGGATGAAAGAGTAAGTAATGGTACTGCTTTTATATCTGATGTAGGTATGTGTGGTGTTTATCGTAGTGTGATTGGAAGAGATATAGAAGAAATTTTAACTCGATTCACCACTGGTGAAAAAACTAAGTTTACAATGGCAGAAGGCGAAGGAATTCTTAGTGCTGTGGTTGTAGAAATAGATGAAGAGAGTAAATTAGCTAAGAGTATTGAAAGAATACAAATTAGACCAAACGATTAAGACAGCAATTGCTGTCTTTTTTTTAGGGGAATAACAGATTTTGTAATAAGTATGAATATGGAAACAATGTTATATATGTATACAGCTGACTGCAATTGTATGGTATACACTAGTAAAAATAATACATATAAGATAACAGATAAAAAAATATATAGTTACTTAAAGGTATTGAGTTTTAAAAGTGGAGGAACACTTAAGGGGAAACAAGATTTTAGTAAAAAACTATTGAAGATAAGGAATAAAGTACCAGTGTTTATTCATCAATGCTTACTTCTATTTCCGAGTGATAATATTCAATCTGAGAATTGTATTTGGATAAATTATTATTATATAACTAGAGTATATACAGACGCTAATGGATGTACTCATATCATATTTGATAATGAACATAATTTAAAGTTGAATATGTCGATACGAAGTTTACGAGTACAGTTGAAACGGTGTAAAACTATTTGTGAGTTTATAGAGTTTTTATAGTATACTAATATATGGGTGATATAAATGGAAATAGAAATTATTATTTGTATATTATTATTGATAGTTATTATTGGATTGCTAATAATAAGTATGAATAAAAAAAATAATCGTACAGAGATTGAGCAGGTACGAAGACAAGTAACACAGGATTTATTGAGTTTTCAATCTAATGTGAGTACTATGTTACGTCAAGACATGAATCAATTAAATGAGACTACGAGTGATCGTTTATACAAGATGGAGCACAATGTAAACGAACAGTTGCATAAAGGGTTTCAGACTAATGGAGTTGTATTTCAAGAAGTGATGCAACAAGTGAATAAACTAAGTGAATCACAATCGCATCTACAAGTATTAAAAGATGATATAACGTCATTACATTTAATATTTAATGATAAGAAAACACGAGGAATATACGGTGAGATAGAATTGTATACACTACTTGAGAGTGCTTATGGAGAGCAGTTTAAGAAGCAATATAAACTAAGTAATGGATCTATGGTAGATGCGGTAATATTCGGGAATGAAGCGTTAGGGATGATTCCTATTGATTCTAAATTTCCATTAGAAAATTACAATCGATTACAAGATCCAAGTATGAATAGAGTACAGAAGCAACAAATCGCAAATGACTTTAAAAATGATGTGAAAAAACACATACAAAGTATATCCAGTAAGTATATCATCGCAAACGAAACGAGTGAATTTGCCTATATGTTTATTCCAGCGGAGGCAATCTTTTCATATATAAATGCAAACTTAATAGAAGTGGTACAGTATTCTTATGAAAAAAAAGTATATCTGGTATCTCCAACTACTTTGATGGCGTACATAACTGCAATTAAAGCTTTGTACTTGGAACAAAAAAAGAATGAGAAAATGCATGAAATTCAAGAAGAACTACTGAAGTTATCTGTTGAGTTTGAGCGTTTTAATAAACGTTATCAATTGGTTCAAAAGGATTATGAAAAAGTATATAAGGAAATGAACGATGTGTTTATAAGCGCAAATAAAATACAAAAAAGATTTGAAAAAATTGAAGCAGTAGAATTAGAAGAAGCAAAATCCATTCGTTAAGGGTGGATTTTTTTGTTTACGTTGAGATATCACTTATATTTCACTTGAATATTTATACGTTTGTGATATAGTTAAGTCTATTAATAGTTAAGTGACTTAACTATTAGAGAAGGAGCACTGATGATCGATAAGAAAATGATGGATGATTTTAACGAATTAATGTATATGATTGGTAAAAAAGATGTCTCTCAAAAAGATAAGAAAATGTTTGAAATTGGGAGGAATGACGTTATCATTTTTCGTGCAATCGAACAAATCGGAAACGGGAATCCAATTAAAATGAACGCGATAAGTCAACACTTCTCAATCAGTCCGTCTGCCGTTTCACAATATATGAAGCGATTCGAAAAAGATGGATATATCGAGCGGATTTTACTGGAAGAAGATCGACGAAGTGTGTATGTGAAAATAACTCAAAAAGCGAAAGATATATCAGATAAAATGTATCAAAAATCAAATGATCATATCACACGATTAGTTGACATTCTTGGAGAAGAAGATGCAAAAACATTGTTAAGAATTATGAAAAAAACACCGTTATATAAAGGAGTTATAGATAAAGAGGAGAAGAAAAATGTTACGATTAAGAAAATATTTTAAACCATTTTTGATTAGTTTATTTGGTGTTGTTGTATTATTATTTACACAAGCCCAACTGGAATTGTCATTACCTGACTATTTGAGTGATATAGTGACAAACGGTATTCAAAACGGTGGGATAAAGAGTAGTGTACCTAGTTTTGTTAGTAAAGAAACAATGGAACATGCATTGTTGTTTATGAATGAAGAAGACCAAAATTTAGTATTGAATAATTATGAATTAAAAAATAATGATTCTACATTTATATTTGATATAGACAAGGAATTAGAATCGACACAATTAGGGGTTTA
Organism: uncultured Erysipelotrichaceae bacterium; assembly: GCA_947036815.1. Classification (GTDB taxonomy): domain Bacteria; phylum Bacillota_I; class Bacilli_A; order Erysipelotrichales; family Erysipelotrichaceae; genus CAMQRS01. The sequence continues at coordinate 55,931 of CAMQRS010000002.1, read as the reverse complement.
TGAATTGAATGAGATTGAAGATGAGGTATACGATAAGTTAGCAACTAGCTTTTCAAAATCTTTAGTTATTGTTTCGTCAATTGATTCGATAAACAGTGGAGATGCTGGATTAAGTAATGATGAAATGACAGAAATGATGGAATTGATTCCTGAAGGAATGGATTTCTATACGGCCTTTTCATATTTACCTATCGAAGAGAAAGATGCATTTCTTTCTTCTATCAATGAGAACTTTGAACTTTTAGGAGAGTCTACATTGAATTTAGCAGGAGCAAATATTGTAAAAGAAGAATATAAATCAATGGGTGTGGATACAGAGTCTATCCAAAATGATTATATTTTACAAGCAGGACTGACGATGTTGGTAATTGCATTTGGTAGTGTTTCTTGTGCTATCTTTGTAGGTTTTTTAACAAGTAGAATGGCAGCGAACATAGCCGCTAGATTAAGAAGAGAATTATTTCATAAAATAGAGTCATTTTCGGTTTACGAGTTTAATAAGTTTTCAACAGCTTCTTTAATTACTCGTACAACAAATGATATTCAACAAATACAAATGTCATTGATGATGACATTAAGAATTGTCATTTATGCCCCAATTTTAGGAATCGGAGCAGTACTTCATGTAATGGACTCAAATGCCCAAATGTTGTATATAATTGCAGGAACAGTAGTAGTAATGCTTATCTTTATTGCAATTTTATTATCAAGTGCAATTCCGAAGTTTACAGTTATGCAAAAACTTACTGATAAACTGAATTTGGTAAGTAGAGAATCATTGAATGGGATGTTAGTAGTACGTGCATTTGGTAGAGAAGATTACGAAGAAGAAAAATTTGAACAGGCAAATAAAGATATCATGAAAACTGGTTTATTTGTAGGTCGTTTAATGTCATTAATGATGCCAGTTATTACTTTTATTATGAGTGTTTCTTCACTTTTAATCGTATGGATAGGTGGGCATCAAATAGACTTAGGAAATTTACAAATTGGAGAAATGATGGCATTCATTCAATATGCAATGTTAGTTATTATGTCATTTATGATGATTTCTATGGTTTCTATGTTTATTTCTAGAGGTAGTGTTTCAGCGAAACGTTATTTTGAAGTAATGGATACAGAATTAAGTATTCATGATCCTGTGCAACCGATAGAATTCAATAACACAGAAAAAGGACATATTCGTTTCAATGATGTAAGTTTTTCATATCCGAATGCTGAAGAAAATACATTGAATAATATTAGTTTCGAAGGATTCGCTGGACAAACTACTGCGTTTATTGGTGGGACTGGATCTGGTAAATCAACGCTTATCAATTTAATTCCGCGCTTCTTTGAATGTAGTAGTGGAAGCATTGAGATTAATGGTATTAATATTAAAGATGTAACACAAGAAAATTTACGTAAAAAAGTAGGATTAGTACCTCAAAAAGGTATTTTATTTTCTGGAACTATCGAATCGAATATAAAATATAGTGATGAGCAGATGAGTGATGAACAAATGCGCTTAGCGGCAACGATTGCACAAGCAAGTATGTTCGTAGAAGAAAAAGAACTTGGTTACCAAGATGCTATTTCACAAGGTGGAACAAATGTAAGTGGTGGACAAAAACAACGTTTATCAATAGCAAGAGCAATAGCTAAAAATCCAGAGATTTACATCTTTGATGATAGTTTTAGTGCGTTAGACTTTAAAACAGATGCGAAATTAAGAGAAGCATTAAATGAGTTGTGTAAAAAGACACAAAGTTGTGTGCTGTTAGTAGGACAAAGAATATCTTCAATTATAAATGCAGATCAAATTATTGTATTAGATGAAGGTCATATTGTGGGTAAAGGAACACACGATGAATTAATGAAAACGTGTGAAGTGTATCAAGAAATTGCTTATTCACAATTGAGTAAGGAGGAACTTGGATATGAGTAAAACTGAAAATAATCAACAAACAAATATGATACAAAAGCGTGGGCCAGGTCCCATGCGAGGAATGGGACAGGCAGGTCCTGGAGAAAAAGCGAAAGACTTTAAAGGAACAATGAAAAAGTTACTTTCTTATTTTAAAGCTTATCGTTGGATGATTATCGTTGCAATTATATTTACGATTGCTAGTACGTGTTTTACGATCTTAGGACCTAAAATACTAGGGGATGCAACAACTTTATTAGCTGAAGGATTAACTGGAAAAGCGAGTGGTTCAGCAGGGATTGATTTTGATGCAATCTTTGATATCATGGTTACCTTGTTAGGATTGTATTTAGCAAGTTTAGTATTTAGTTATGTACAAGGGTTTATTATGGCAAAAGTATCACAAGATTTATCTTATCGTCTAAGAAATAACTTAGCAGAAAAAATTAATAATTTACCATTAAGTTATTATGATAAAACTACGCATGGAGATGTACTTAGTAGAATTACGAATGATGTAGATACGATAAGTATCTCATTGCAACAGTCTCTACCGAGTATGCTATCTAATATTATTCTGATATTTGGAATTGGATATATGATGTTTAGTATTTCATGGATGATGTGTATCGTGGCATTGGTACTAATGCCTATATCAATTACGTTAGTGATGATTGTTACTAAACGCTCTCAAAAGTATTTTAGTGCACAACAAAAATCATTGGCTTTAGTGAATGGACATATTGAAGAAATGTATGGTGGACATTTAATTATAAAAGCATTTAATAGAGAAGAAGCAAGTGTTAAAAAATTTAATGAATACAATGATGAATTATTGAATTCTGCATGGCGTTCTCAGTTCTTAAGTGGACTAATGATGCCATTAACGCAGTTTGCTGGGAATATAGGATATGTACTGGTTTGTTTAGTAGGTGGATATTTAGCAATTCATAATGATGTTGTTTTATTGGGGATCACATTTACTGGAGTAGGAATTGCGATTGGTGATATTCAAGCGTTCATACAATATGTAAGACAGTTTAATCAACCGATAGCACAAGTTGCACAAGTAATGAATATGCTACAAAGTACAGCAGCCGCTAGTGAGCGTGTATTTGAATTTTTAGAAGAACAAGAAGAAGTGAAAGAAGAGAGTAATCCTGTTCACTTATTTGATGAAAAAGGCAATGCCTTAGTGAGCGGTAGTGTCACATTTGAAAATGTTAAATTTGGATATGATTCAAATAATATCATTATTAATGATTTTTCAATGCATGTAAAAGATGGACAAAAAATTGCGATAGTAGGACCTACTGGAGCGGGGAAAACAACGATTATGAAGTTGTTGATGCGTTTCTATGAATTAAATGGTGGTGCTATTTATATAGGAAATAAAAACATTAAGCATTACACTCGTAAAGAATTAAGAGGATTGTTTGGAATGGTGTTACAAGAAACAAGTTTATTTAGTGGTTCGATTATGGAAAACTTAAGGTATTCAAAATTAGATGCCACTGAGGAAGAAGTACTGGAAGCAGCTAAAGTAGCTCATGTTGACCACTTTGTTAGAACACTAGAAGCAGGATATGAAACCATTTTAAATGAAGACTCTAGTAATATATCTGCTGGACAAAAACAGTTGTTGACTATCGCTCGTGCCTTTTTAGCAAATCCAAAAGTATTGATTTTGGATGAAGCAACAAGTAATATTGATACTCGTACTGAGGTATTAATTCAAAAAGGAATGGATGCGTTAATGCAAGGAAGAACTAGTTTTGTAATTGCACATCGTTTATCTACAATAAAAAATGCAGATTTAATTATTGTGTTAAATGAAGGAGACATAGTAGAGATTGGAAACCATGAAGATTTATTAGAGAAAAAAGGATTTTATGAATCATTGTATAACTCACAATTTGATTTAGAAGTTTAGTTGATATATTTTTGAATAACCTTTATAATTAAGTAGTATTAAAGGAGTTTATTATGAAAAAATTATATCGTTCAAGAAATGAAAAAATGTTATGTGGAGTATGTGGTGGGTTGTCTGAACACCTGAACATAGATCCAACAATCATTCGCTTAATATTTGCGGCTTTTGGATTTTGGGGTCCAGGAATAGGTGTCTATATCCTGTGTATCTTCATTATTCCAGAAAATCCAATGTATTAAAAAAAAGGGAACTCTTATGAGTTCCTTTTTTATGTATGTTTAATGTGAAATCCTTTTTCTTTTAATGTAGTATGGATTAATTCTATTTGATCAGCATTTTTAGTTTCCATATCAATTTTAAGGAAACAAGAGTTAATCTTCATGTTAGGATCAGCGTTGTCGTATTGTACGCCAATTACATTACCACCACAACTCGAGATGATATCACTTACGCCAGTTAATTGTCCAGGCTTATCATCAAGTGCAATTGTGATATTGCTTCTTCTACCACCCATGATAAGTCCACGAGTAATTACACGGTTTAAAATGTTAACGTCGATGTTTCCACCACTCAGGATACATACAATATTTTTATTTTGTTCTTTAATTTTATCGAACATGACAGCGGCCACACTAACTGCTCCAGCCCCTTCAGTTACTAATTTATGTTTTTCCATTAATGATAATATGGCAGCAGCTATTTCATCATCAGATACAGTTACAATTTCATCTACGTAGTTAGAAATGATGTCGTATGTATTCATTCCAGGTTGTTTAACAGCAATTCCATCAGCGAATGTATTTACATGTTCTAATTCAATAATGTTCCCTTTGTGGATTGAATCATACATACTGCAAGCACCTTCGGCTTGTACTCCAATGATTTTACAGTTAGGATGTAAAGATTTAACAGCAATTGCAACACCACTGATTAATCCACCACCACCAATTGGGCAAACAATCACATCTACTTCTTCTAATTGTTCAATAATTTCCAATCCGATAGTCCCTTGACCAGCAATCACTTCTTCGTCATCGAATGGATGAATAAAAGTTCTTCCTTGTGACTTTTGAATTTCTTTTGCTTTGTTGTAAGCATCATCATAACTGTTTGATACTAAACATACTTGTGCTCCATAGCTCTTCGTTGCTTCTACTTTAGAAATAGGAGCAATATCAGGCATTGTAATTAAGCAATCTATATTATTATGCATAGAAGCTAAAGCAACTCCTTGTGCATGATTACCAGCGCTACAAGCGATGATTCCATTGGTTTTTTCTGCATCACTTAATTGAGATATTTTATAATATGCTCCACGCACTTTAAAACTACCAGTCAACTGTAAATTTTCAGTTTTCAAGTATACGTTATTTCTTTTGCTAATCGAGATGGCATGAATTAAATCAGTCTTCCTTACGACATCCTGTAATACGTGTGCTGCGTGATATATGTTATCTAGTTTGACCATAATAAACTTCCCCCTGTTTAATGTTTGAATAAGATAGTGTATACTATTCAGTAAAGGAAGTGAATTAAATGAATACATTGAATAATAGGAACCTAAAACTAAAGAGTTTAAGTATATTTCAAACCTTGCATACACAACCATTATTCTTAACAGTACAATATTTATTAGATAAAAGTCAAGAAAATGATGAGTTGCTTTTCGTTGAAGCATATGCGAAATTCGTATCCACTTTATATGGAATCAGTGAAAATCTAAGTGATTGTATTTTAAATGCGGTATTAGATAGTGAGAATGTGTATGTGAAACGTTGTGTGTTAGAAGGGACATCTAGTATCATTTTAAGCAATGAGTTAGATAGAGAATTAAAGATTCTAGAGGATATTTCTTGTTTAAAACCTACTGATTTTTATGATTGTGTGAGTGATTCTAGTATGTTAGCGAATTGGGAAACAACGACGTATGATTTTGCAGTGGAATACACGCAACGAATGAAACGGATTCATACGTGTGGAATTGGGATTTATGCAAACTATCATATGTTTATTTTGCAAGATTCAAAAATTTCGCCGGTCCAACATCCAGATCCACAACAGTTAAGTGAATTTCATGAATATAATAGAGAAAGAAACTTGGTAATTCAGAATACACTAGCATTATTAAACGGAAATAAAGCGAGTAATATTTTATTGTATGGGGATGCAGGTACTGGGAAGTCGAGCACAATAAAAGCAGTTGTGAATGCCTATGCAAAAGATGGGTTGCGCTTAATAGAAGTGAAAAAAAATCAGTTATATCTAATTCCTAGAATAATTGAACAATTAACTAGTAATCCACTTAAATTTATTCTGTTTGTTGATGATTTAAGTTTTCAAGGAAACGACGAAAATTTTTCAACCTTAAAATCAATATTGGAAGGAAGCACGAGTGCTATTTCTAATAATATATGTATTTATGCGACGAGTAATCGCCGCCATTTAGTAAAAGAAGATCATCAATCTAGAATTGGTGATGAAATTCATTTACGAGATACATTGCAAGAAACACTGAGTTTATCAAGCCGTTTTGGATTGACTATTACATTTAGTACGCCAGATAAAAAAGAGTATATCGCAATTGTTGATGAGATGGCAAAACAACATGGAATTACATTATCCGCAGATGTTTTACACAAAAAAGCAGAGGCTTATGCAATTCTACACTACGGAAGAAGTCCGAGGAGTGCAAAACAGTTTATAGATTTATTAAAAAATGGGATTTAGATTGAAAACTTATACGAGTATGGTATAATTTATAGCATAACGAATGTAGAATGAAGGGGTGTCAAATATGGCTTTAGAATCACTAACAAACCGCTTAAGTATAGCGATGAAAAATATATCTGGTAAGGGAAAATTATCAGAGAAAAATATGGATGAAATGCTGCGCGAAGTACGCATGTCTCTATTAGAAGCAGATGTTAACTATAAAGTAGTAAAAGACTTTATAGATAAAGTAAAAGAAAAAGCAATGGGTGTAGAGGTAATGCAAGCTCTAGATCCAAGTCAAATGGTTGTTAAAATTGTAAGAGATGAATTAGTAGAGTTACTTGGCGGAAATGAAGCTGGTTTAGATTTTGCTACGGATGGAATCACTACGATAATGATGGTAGGGTTACAAGGTACCGGGAAAACTACAGCATCTGCTAAGATTGCGAACATTCTACAAAAGAAAAAAGAACGTAAAGTATTATTGGTTGCCTGTGATATTATTCGTCCGGCTGCCATTGAACAATTACAAGTACTAGCAAAACAAATTGGAGCAGAAGTATTTACTAAAGGAATAGAAGTTTCGGCTTTACAAACTGCAAAAGAAGCAATGATTCATGCAGCTGCAAACGGTTATGATACAGTATTGTTTGATACTGCTGGTCGTTTACATATTGATGAAGTATTGATGAATGAGTTAAAAGATATTAAAGATGCAATTCAACCGAATGAAATCTTATTAACTGTAGATGCAATGACTGGACAAGATATTGTGAATGTAGCAAGTAGCTTCCATGAATTATTAAATGTAACGGGTTTAGTATTAAACAAGTTAGATGGAGATTCTAGAGGTGGAGGAATTTTATCGGTTCGTGCAATTACGCAAGTACCAGTTAAATTTACAGGTTTAGGAGAGAAAATTGAAGATTTAGATATTTTCTATCCAGATCGTATGGCTGAACGTATTCTAGGCATGGGTGATATCATGACCTTGATTGAACAAGCACAAGATAAAATGGATGTTGAAGCAGCAGAACGTAGTAGTAAACGTATGTTAGATGGAAATTTCACATTAGAAGATATGTTAGTTCAATTACAACAAGTAAAAAAAATGGGTTCTATTTCTAAAATGATGAAACACCTTCCAGGGATGGGAGAAATGGCTGGTAAAATCAATGATTCAGAAGCCGATCAAAGTATGAAACGCTCAGAAGCAATTATATTAAGTATGACTATCGCTGAAAGAGAAGATCCTTCGATTCTTAGAGCTAGCCGTAAAAATAGAATTGCTAGTGGATCAGGAACTAAAGTAAGTGATATTAATAAATTAGTGAATCAATTTGAAAAAACAAAACAAATGATGAAACAAATGAGTAAAATGCAAAAAGGTGGAGGAATGATGGGTATGCCTAATATGGGTGGTACACCACAGAGAGCTCCTAGTAAATTTGTATCAAAACTTAAAAAAAGAAGATAAGTGTCGCTAAAACGACATTTTTTTTAATATCTATTGCAAAAAAATAAGAATAATAATATAATTAAGTAGGAGGTGTTAATATGTTTGAATGGACTTCAGGAAATGTGTTTACTTTACAAGCTACATTGTATGAAACGAACATTACTTTAAACAGCGCTTGTGTCTCTTATTTCAAGGATGTACGTTGGGTAATGATAGGATTTAATCATAAGCAAAAACAAGTGGCAATTAAACCAATATCAAAAAGAGATGTAGATTTGCAATTAGTTGCTTTAGATAAATTACACAAAATTTCAATTGGAAAAGGATATGGAAGAATTAGTAATAAAAATATAATGAAAGATATACAAGGAATGATAGGAAGTAATATTAATAAAGGTAAGTATGGGGCAACCTATGATGATAAAGAAAATATATTGATTCTAGACTTACAAAACGAAATCTGAAAGGAGGATTTATGTTAATATTTTGGGTAGGAATAATAATAGTTAGTATCCTAATAGAATTCGTAACGACATCAGCGTTAGTTAGTATTTGGTTTGCGATAGGTGCATTAGTTGCATTATTGCTTGCATTTTTACAAGCCAATGTTGTAGTCCAAGTAGTTAGTTTTTTTGTAGTTAGTATGGGATGTATGTTAATGGTTAGACCTATGGCATCACGTTATTTACGTGGTAACGTAGTTGCGACAAACGCAGATCGCGTAATTCATGAAATAGGAGTGGTTACCAAAACAATCTCTGAAAGTGAATGGGGAGAAGTGATTGTTTCGCATACCATATGGAGTGCGGTTGAAAAAGATGGAAAAAGAATTGAAGAAGGATGTAAGGTAAAGGTGTTAGCAATAGAAGGTGCGAAATTAATCGTACAAAAATACTAGGAGGTATTTGATATGGAAACAGTGATAGGAATTATTTCAATTATATTTTCAATTCTTATTTTAGGTGGGATTATTGCTTATGTTGTAAGAATTGTTCCACAAGCTCAATCGTATGTAGTTGAACGCTTAGGAGCATACCATGCGACATGGACAACGGGAGTGCATGTTTTAATTCCGTTTATTGATAGAGTATCTAATAAAGTTACGTTGAAAGAAGTGGTAAAAGATTTTGAACCACAACCAGTAATCACGAAAGATAACGTTACAATGCAAATTGATACAGTAGTATATTTTCAAATTACAGATCCTAAACTATACACGTATGGTGTAGTAGGGCCGATTACAGCAATTGAAAATTTAACGGCAACGACATTGAGAAATATTATCGGAGACTTAGAGTTAGATGAAACTTTAACTTCTAGAGATATTATTAATACTAAAATGAGAGCTATTTTAGATGAAGCAACTGATCCTTGGGGAATTAAAGTAGGGCGAGTAGAGTTGAAAAATATTATTCCACCTCGTGATATCCAAGAAGCAATGGAAAAACAAATGCGTGCTGAACGTGAAAGACGTGAGATTATTTTACGTGCAGAGGGTGAAAAACATAGTTCAATCCTTACTGCAGAAGGTGAAAAAGAAGCAGTTATTTTACGTGCAGATGCTAAAAAAGCAGCAATGATAGCTGAAGCTGAAGGAGAAGCGCAAGCAAATGAGCGTTTATACTTAGCACAAGCAAGAGGGATTGAAATGATTAAACAAGCAGATCCTTCAAGATCATATTTAACATTAAGAAGTTTAGAAGCATATGAAAAATTAGCAAATGGACAAGCGACTAAAATAGTCATTCCAAGTGAATTGCAAAATATGGCGAGCTTGCTGACAGTAGCGAAAGAAATATTAGTGAAAGAGGGAACTGAGTAATCAGTTTCTTTTTTTTAGGAATATTACGTATCTTATATAATAAATGATTAGGTGATGTCATGAGGAAGAAATTATTGTATTATGCGATTAAGTATCAAGGAGATTGTAAACAGATTAGTAAAGCGGTTATTAATAATGAAGTGACTTTTGATGTCGAGTATGATGGTAACTATGTGACTTTAGTTGATGATGCATATCCAAGACAATTATTAGAATTAAAGTATCGTCCTTGGGTGATTTTTTATGAGGGTGATTTCAGCCTATTGAATCGAGAGTGTATAGGAGTTGTTGGGAGTCGCGTTCCAAGCGAACTAGGAATCAGAAATGCATGCACCCTGATACTACATCTAAATAGTAAGTATGCTATCTTGAGTGGCTTAGCAATGGGGATTGACAGCATTTCACATCGTGAAGCGATTACACACGGTCGTAAAACTGTGGGAGTGTTAGGTTGTGGAATTGATATTGTATATCCAAAGGTAAATGAAGAATTATATAAGATAATGAAACAGGATCATTTAATCATTAGTGAATATCCAAAAGGGGTTAAGCCGTTAGCATATCATTTTCCTTGGCGTAATCGAATTGTAAGCGCACTTAGTAAGTATTTGATTGTGGTAGAAGCAAAGATGAGAAGTGGAACCATGATTTCAGTCAATGAAGCATTAGAATTAGGAAAGGAAGTATACTGTTTTCCTTACCCGTTTTTATGGGAAGAGGGAATGGGGTGTAATGCCTTAATTCAAAGTGGTAGTAACTTTTTTTGCACGATAAATGATATAGAAGATTTATAAAGTAGTTGACAAAGCAAAATCGTAACGTTAATATATTTTAGAAATAGGAGGATTTTTTATGACAAAACTAGTTATTGTGGAATCACCATCAAAATCTAAGACAATAGAAAAGTATTTAGGTAGTGATTTTAAAGTAGTTTCAAGTAAAGGACATATACGTGACTTAGCTACATCTGGTAAAGGTGGGTTAGGAATTGATGTTGAAAATGAATTTACACCAACTTATAAAATAAGTAAAGATAAAAAAGAAATAGTAAAAGAATTAAAAAAACTGGCTAAAAAAAGTGACCAAGTGTATCTGGCGAGTGACCCGGATCGTGAGGGAGAAGCAATTGCGTGGCATTTAGCGCAAGAGTTAAAATTAGAAGATCATGATGAAAACCGTATTGTTTTTAATGAAATAACTAAGAGTGCTGTAATGGCAGCTTTTGATGCACCTCGATGTGTGGATGCAGATTTAGTAAAATCACAAGAAACAAGAAGAATGGTCGATCGTATCATTGGGTTTAAATTATCGAAATTACTACAAAGCAAGATTAAATCTAAATCGGCGGGACGTGTGCAATCTGTTGCGTTACGTTTAATTGTAGAGCGAGAAAGTGAAATTGATGCCTTTGTCACGGAAGAATATTGGAGTGTTCAGGCACACATAGCAAAAGGTAGAAATAAATTTGACGCAGAACTTAAAAAGATAGATGGTAAAAAAGCGAAACTTGTAAATGCGGAAGAAGCGAATGCTTTGATTGCACGTTGCAATGATAAATATATTGTATCTAAAATAGAAAAGAAAATTAAAAAGAAACAACCGAAAATGCCGTTTATTACTAGTACGTTACAACAAGAGGCTTCTACTAAATTAGGTTTTAGTGCGAAAAAAACAATGCAAGTAGCGCAAAAGTTATATGAAGGTATTGAATTAGAGAGTGGTACGGAAGGTCTTATTTCTTATATGAGAACGGATTCTACTCGATTAAGTGCTGATTTCATTGGAGCAGCATTATCATATATTGAACAAGAGTTTGGAAAAGAGTATCAAGGGAATGTGCGTGTTAAAAAAGATGATAAAGCACAAGATGCACATGAAGCTTGTCGTCCTACAGATGTAAATAGAACACCTGAAAGTATTAAATCACGATTAAATAATGATCAGTTTAAATTATATAAACTAATTTATGCACGTACACTAGCTTCATTAATGGCGCCCGCTAAAAATGATTCGCTACAAGTGATTATTGAAAATAATGGATGTGAATTTAATGCGAATGGAAGTGTTCAAATTTTTGATGGATATTTAAAGGTGTATGGAGCATATGAATCTAGTAAAGATGAATTGTTGCCAAAACTTGAAGAAAATGAAGAATTAACAAATGTAGATTTAGAAGGGAAGCAACATTTTACGGAACCACCATTACGTTATAGTGAAGCTCGTTTAATCAAAGAGATGGAAGAAAATGGAATTGGTAGGCCAAGTACCTATGCAAGTATTATTGATACACTTCAAGCGAGAAGTTATGTGGATTTAAAGAAACAAACTGAAACTGGGAAGACAAAAGTCTTTTTTCCAACGACACAAGGAGTGTTGACGGATAGTAAGTTACAAGAATTTTTTAACACAATCATTAATGTCAAATATACTGCTGAAATGGAAGGTGCATTGGATAAAATTGCAGACGGTGAGTTGAACAATATAGAGGAATTACAAACGTTCTATGATAAATTCATGCCTTTAGTAGATAAAGCAAATGAAGGAATGGAAAAAATAGAGGCAGAAAAAACTGGAGAATTATGTCCAGAGTGTGGAAGTGACTTAGTTATTCGTAAAGGAAGATATGGAGATTTCATTGCTTGTGGAAACTATCCAGAATGTAAACACATTAAGCAAGAAGAAGCAGACAAGATAGATGAAAAATGTCCAAACTGTGATGGAAAATTAGTAAAAAAAAGAGGACGTTTTGGAGAGTTTTTCGCTTGTGAAAATTATCCGGAATGTAAATACATAAAAAGTGATAAAGAAAAACCAGAGCCAACCGGAGTTATGTGCCCAGATTGTGGTAAAGAATTGGTGAAACGTAAGAGTAGATATGGGAAATTCTTTATTGGATGTAGTGGATATCCAAAATGTAGACATATGGAAGCAGTAAAAGTAGAAGATAATGCAGAAAAAATAGAGGCAACAGAGCCAATAGATATAAAAGAAAAAGCAGACACGAAAGAAAATGAGGAAGCTTAATGGAAAGAGTAAGTATAATAGGAGCAGGGCTAGCAGGATGTGAAGCTTGTTGGCAGTTGATCAAAAGAGGGATTCCGGTAACACTAATAGAGATGCGTCCCAAAAAAATGACTCCTGCACATCATAGCGAAAACTTTGCAGAATTGGTGTGTAGTAACTCTTTGCGTTCAAATACACTTAATAATGCGGTAGGTGTGATGAAAGAAGAGATGCGTATGTTTGATTCTCTTATTATGAAAGTTGCTGATGAAACAGCAGTGCCTGCAGGAAGTGCATTAGCAGTGGATCGCGAATCATTTTCTAAGAATATTACACAAATAATCAAAAGCCATCCATTGGTTGAAGTAGTAGAAGCGGAAATGACAAGTATTCCAGAAGGACATGTGATTGTAGCGACTGGACCATTGACAAGTGATGCATTAAGTGATGAAATCAAAAAATTATTTAATGAAGATTATTTACATTTTTATGATGCAGCAGCACCTATTGTAACAAAAGAAAGTATTGATTTTAGTAAAGCATATTATAAATCAAGATATGACAAAGGAGATGCTGACTACATCAACTGTGCGATGGATGAAGCAGAATTTAGTGCTTTTTATCATGAATTAATAAATGCGGAAACAGTTCCAGTAAAAGATTTTGAAGAAAAATATTTCGAAGGGTGTATGCCTTTTGAGGAAATAGCAAGACGTGGAGAAAAAACATTGTTGTTTGGTCCTATGAAACCAGTAGGATTAGAAAAAGATGGTGGAAAAAGAGCGCATGCAGTCGTTCAATTAAGACAAGATGATGCAGCGGCAAGTTTATATAATTTAGTTGGATTTCAAACTCACTTAAAATGGGGAGAACAAAAACGTATCTTATCGATGATTCCGGGATTAGAAAATGTTGAAATTGTACGTTATGGAGTAATGCATAGAAACACATATATTTGTGCACCTAAATGTTTAAAACCAACATATCAATCTCAAGTGAGAGAGAATTTGTTTTTTGCAGGTCAATTATGTGGAGTTGAAGGATATATTGAATCGGCAGCAAGCGGAATGTTAGCGGGATTGAATATGGCTAATTTAGTAAGAGGTAAAGAACTTGTTACATTAGATGATACTTGTGCGATTGGTAGTATGGCACATTATATAACACGTACTAATCCTAAATATTTTCAACCTATGAATGCAAATTTTGGAATTATGCGTTTAAAAGAAAATGCAAGAAAGAATGAAAAGAAAGCTGCGTACGCTAAATTTGCGATTGAAACGATCGAGGAAGCAATCGGTTTATTTGATTAATGGATTTATTGATTGAGCGGTTTTTAACTTATTGTCAACAAATAAATAGTGCTAGTATCCATACGTATGATGCATATTCTAGAGATTTGAATGAGTTCAAAGACTTTTTAGAGTCTCAAGAAATTAAACGATTCGAAGATGTAGATCGTATTGTTGTGAATCACTATATTATTTATTTAAGAGATGAGAAACAACGTAAATGTATGTTGCAAAATAGTTCAATCTCTAGAAAGATATCGACACTTAGAAGTTTTTATAAGTATTTACAAAGAGTGATTGGATTTTCAGTGAATCCAATGATTTATGTCAAGTCGTTCAAAGTTAATAAAAAAATTCCTGAATTCTTATTTTTTCATGAGATTGAAACTCTGCTATCTAGTTTTGAAGTTATCAATCCGTTAGAACAACGCGATCTAGTAATGTTCGAATTGATGTATGCATGTGGTTTACGTGTTTCTGAAGTCATTCATTTACAATTAGGTGACGTTGATATAAAAGCGGGAATAGTTTTTATACGAGAAAGTAAAGGGAACAAAGATCGTTATGTACCTTTTTATCCAAGTATTGCGAAGCGTATTCAAAGATACGCTTTAGAAACAAGACCGAAATTATTAGGTGCTCAAACACATCAAAATATGTTTGTGAATCAAAGAGGGTTGTGTTTGACGAGTAGAGGTGTGCAATATCGTTTAGATGTTGCTGGGACAAAGAGTGGACTTCAAATGAAGTTACATCCTCATATGTTAAGACATAGTTTTGCAACTCATTTGCTAGATAATGGAGCGGATTTAAGAGTTGTTCAAGAATTGTTAGGACATGCCTCTTTATCGACTACTCAAATATATACTCATGTAAGTCAAGAGAAGTTAAAGAAGGTATATGAAGAATCGCATCCAAGAAGTTCAACGTAATAATGAAACAAGAAAGAGGTATTCTTTCTTGTTTTTTATATTAATGAAACTTTTTATTGATATTAAAAGTAGGAAATGATATTATATATAGGCACGCGAAGGCGTGAATACACACACCATGAATGAATTAATCCCGTGCTCTAGCAAAAGCAAATTTTTGCGATTATGAGTTATTAATTTTAGAAGTGGTGGAGGAGTAACGGAAAGCGAGGACATTACATGTCAGTAATTTCAATGAGAAAATTATTAGAAAACGGTGTACATTTTGGACACCAAACACGTAGATGGAACCCTAAAATGAAGGGGAATATTTACGCACAAAGAAATGGTGTACATATCATTAACTTAGAAAACACTTTAGACCAAGTGGAAGATGCATATGCAGCAATTAAAGCAATCTCTGAAAAAGGGGGAAAAGTTTTATTTGTAGGAACAAAAAAACAAGCGCAAACTACAATTGAAGAGGAAGCGTTACGTTCAGGTTCTTTCTTTGTTAACCAAAGATGGTTAGGTGGATTATTAACAAACTATAGAACAATTCAAAAACGTGTTAAACGTTTAGTTGAAATTGAAGAAATGGAATCTTCAGGATTAATTGATGTTTACACGAAAAAAGAGCAAGCTCAATACAGAAAACAAAAAGCACGTTTAGAAAATTTCCTAGGTGGAATTAAAGAAATGAAAAAATTACCACAAGCAATTTTCGTAGTAGACCCTAAAGAAGAACACAATGCAGTTGCAGAAGCTAAAAAATTAGGAATCCCAGTATTTGCTATGGTAGATACAAACTGTGATCCTGAAGAAGTAGATTTCGCAATCGCATCTAATGATGATGCAATTCGTTCAGTAAAATTAATTATTACATTAATGGCTGATGCAATCGTTGAAGCAAAAGGTGGATTATTATCAGTTGCTCATTCTACAGATGGAGATCAAGCAGATGTTACTATGGCAGATGTAATTATCAATGTAGAAGAACAAATTGCTGAAAACGAAAGAAGAAGAAGACAAAGAAATGAAGAAAAACGTCGTCGTTTTGAAAATAGAAAAAACTTTGCTCCAAACAATAAAGATGGATACAGAAGACCGTATGTTAAAAGAGATAACGCAACAACTACTACAACTGCCGCTGCAGCAGCTCCAAAAGCTACTCCAGCAGCTCGTTAATATCGGAGGAACTAGATCATGGCAATTAGTGCAAGTCAAGTAAAAGAATTACGCGAAATAACTGCAGCAGGAATGATGGACTGTAAAAAAGCCCTTACTGAATGTGATGGAGATATCGCTAAATCAATCGATTGGTTACGTGAAAAAGGAATTGCTTCAGCAGCTAAAAAAGGAAGTAGAATTGCTGCAGAAGGTTTATCAAGAGTGAAAATTGAAGGAAATACAGCTGTTATTTTCGAAGTTAACTCTGAAACAGATTTCGTTGCTAAAAACGAACAATTTATTACATTATTAAATACTATTGAAGCTACTTTAATAGCTGCTAAACCAGCTACTGTTGAAGCTGCATTAGCATTAGACATTAACGGAGAAACTCTTGAAACAGTAATTGCAACTGCAACTGCTAAAATCGGAGAAAAAATTACGTTAAGAAGATTTGAAGTATTAGAAGCAAAAGATGGAGAAGTATTTGGTTGTTATATGCATAATGGTGGAAAAATTTCTGCTGTTACTACATTACAAGGTGGAGATGCAGTGATTGCTAAAAACATTTCTATGCAAGTTGCATCAATGGGAGCTCAATTCGTTTCAAGAAATGAAATGCCTGCTGAATACATCGCGCATGAAAGAGGAATTCAATTAGAAATCCTTAAAAACGATGCTTCATTAGCTACAAAACCTGAAAAAGTATTACAAGGAATCGTTGAAGGACGTGTATCTAAAACATTACAAGAAGTATGTTTAGTGGATCAAGTTTATTTCTTAGATTCTGCTGTAAAAGTTGGTGCATTTGCTAAAGCAAATAGTGCTGAAGTCTTATCATTTACTCGTTATATAGTAGGTGAAGGAATTGAAAAACGCGAAGAAAACTTTGCAGAAGAAGTTGCAGCTCAATTAGCTGGAAAATAATCTATTAAGACACATCCTAGGTGGTGTGTCTTTTTTTAGAGTTGCATTTATTTGTAGTAGAAATAGTTATTAAGTTGTAGTATAATGTTAAAGAAAAAGAGATGTATATTCTCTTGTCATTAGAAAGGATATCATTATGTATAAAAGAGTCTTACTAAAATTAAGTGGAGAGGCATTATCTTCACAAGGGCAAGCATTTGACCCTAAAGTGTTATCAAATTTAGCGCAAGAGTTGAAAGAAGTCCATGCGTTAGGAATAGATTTAGCAATCGTTGTCGGAGGAGGAAACTTCATCCGTGGAAAAATGGTTGAACAAATGGGAATTGATCGTGTACAAGCAGACTATATGGGAATGCTGGGAACAGTAATTAATGCGTTAGCAGTACAAAATGCATTAGAACAAGCAGGAGTGCCTACTCGTGTTCAAACTGCTATCGAAATGCAAAAAATCGCAGAGCCATTTATTGTGAGAAGAGCAGAACGTCATTTAGAAAAAGGTAGAATCGTAATTTTTGGAGCAGGAACAGGTAGTCCCTACTTCTCTACTGATACAACAGCAGCGTTAAGAGCTAGTGAGATTAATGCAGATGTAATCTTAATGGCAAAAAATGGAGTTGATGGTGTATACAGTGCGGATCCTAAAAAGGATTCTACAGCAACTAAATACGATACATTGAGTTATATGGATTTATTACAACAAGGGTTGCAAGTGATGGACACAACAGCAACTAGTATTTGTATGGATAATGATATTGATTTAGTAGTATTTAATATGAATGAAAAAGGGAATATATTAAAAGCAGTTATCGGAACTGCTGATGGAACTGTAATTTCAAAGGATGGTAACAAATAATGGAAATGATCTTATTAAACACAGAAGAAAAGATGGAAAAAGCAATTGGTACACTACATAAACACTTAGTAGCAATACGTACTGGTAGAGCAAATCCTGGTATGTTAGAAAATGTAGAAGCAATGTATTATGGAGCGCCAACTCCAATTAATCAAATGTCTTCTATTTCAGTAGTTGAGGGTAGACAATTAGTCATTAAACCTTTTGATAAATCAATTATCAAAGATATCGAAAGAGCACTTAATGAACATAATTTAGGATATCCAATTCAAAACGAAGGAGATATATTAAGAATTAATATTCCTGCGTTAACTGAGGAAAGAAGAAAAGAGTTTGCTAAAGATGCAACTAAATGCGGAGAAGATGCGAAAGTAGCGATGCGTAATGTAAGAAGAGATGCAAATGATGCAATTAAAAAAGAAAAAGAATTCGGTGAAGATGTTAAAAAAGATGGACAAGAGAGTGTTCAAAAATTAACAGACGAATTTGTAAAACAAATAGACGTATTAGTAGAAGATAAAATAAAAGAAATTATGTCAATTTAATGAAACAAAACCCACTTATGTGGGTTTATTGTTTATGGAGGTAACTAAAAATGATTAAGCATATGGCGATTATTATGGATGGTAATGGTAGATGGGCAAAAAAACAAGGTCTACCTAGAACTTACGGGCATAAAATAGGAGCAGAGCGTATACGTGATGTTGCTTTAGAGGCGAATAAAATGGGAATTCAGGCAATTACTTTATATGCCTTTTCTACTGAAAATTGGAAACGTCCTGATGATGAAATTAATTTTTTATGTAAATTACCAAAAATGTTTTTCAATAAGTATATAAAAGAATTAATTGAAAATAATATTAAGGTCTCATACATTGGAGAGTTAGAGGCATTTCCTATCGAAACTCAACAAGTCATTAAAGATGCTTTAAGTAAAACAAATCATTGTAGCGGATTAGAATTAGTTATCGCTTTAAACTATGGAAGTCGAAGAGAAATTAGCTTGGCTGCGAATGCTTATGCACAAGATGTCGTAGATGGAAAAGTCGAAATATCAAATAACGAAGAGGTATTCTCTAATTATATGATGACTTCTCATTTACCTGATGTGGATGTAATGGTTAGGACGAGCGGAGAACAACGCTTATCAAATTTCTTATTGTGGCAATTAGCGTATGCAGAATTTATGTTTGTTGATTATGCTTGGCCAGAATTTAATGAAGAGAAATTACATGAAGTTGTATATGAATTTAATCAAAGAAATAGACGATTTGGAGGGGTATAATGAAAACTAGAGCTATTACGGGTTTAATGATTGTAGGATGTGTTATTCCACCTTTAGTATTTGGCGGTATTTTGCTAAATGCTTTAGTTGCTTTAATTGTTGTTGTTGGAGGATTTGAATTGTTTATGTTGATGGAGAACTATAAAAAGATGCCGCCAATATTTTATTTGGCAATTTTATTAGCATGTTTTTCATTATTGTTTGTACCTGAAGCATATGTATTAGCATGCCTATCATTAGCTATCTTAATTTTGTTTTCGATGCCAGTAATTACTGGACTACTTCATAGTTTAGATGCGATTATGATGTGTGCTATATTTATTGTTTTATTTATATTTGCTAATGCATTCACGGTAATTCATGATACAAACCCAAATTATATTTGGTATATTATATTTGCAACATATGTGTGTGATACGGGAGCTTACTTGGTAGGTTCATTTTTTGGAAAAACTAAGTTATGTAAACGATTATCACCGAATAAAACAATTGAAGGATCAGTTGGAGGAATTGTATTTTCGTTTATTATATCAATGACTTTCGCATACTACTACTTAAGTGAAGTATCGATATTTATGCTTATCTTTGCTTCCTTAACATTGCCTGTTGTTTCTCAAATTGGTGATTTAAGTTTTTCAGCAATAAAGCGTCATTTTCATATTAAAGATTTTTCAAATATATTTCCAGGACATGGTGGTTTTTTAGACCGTGTGGATTCATTGTTATATAATTTAATATATTTTTATTGTTTACTACAATTTATTGTATAAAAAGGAGTTATTATGAAAAAGATAATTTTATTAGGTGCAAGTGGAAGCATAGGAATACAAAGTATTGATGTCATATTACAACATAGTGATAAATTTGAGATAGTAGCACTGAGTTGTGGACGTAATATTATAAAGTTGAAAGAAATTTTAACTATGATTTCAATTGAACATGTATGTGTACAATTAAAAGAAGATTATCTATATTTAAAAGAAGAATATCCTAATATTCATTTTTACTATGGTGATAAAGGAATATTAGAGATGTTAGATATGGATGCCCACATTGTTATTAATGCGATTGTAGGGTTTGCAGGATTAGCACCTACTTTGAAAATTATTCAAACAAAGAAAGTATTGGCACTAGCGAATAAAGAAAGTTTGGTTGTCGGAGGAGAATTGGTTAAAAAAGCATTACAAGAACACGATGGGAAAATGTATCCGATAGATTCAGAACATTCTGCTATCTTTCAGGCATTGCAAGGAAATAATAAAGCGGATATCCTTAAACTAGTAGTCACTGCCAGTGGAGGGAGTTTTAGAAATAAAAC
Source organism: uncultured Erysipelotrichaceae bacterium (assembly GCA_947036815.1). GTDB lineage: Bacteria > Bacillota_I > Bacilli_A > Erysipelotrichales > Erysipelotrichaceae > CAMQRS01. The sequence continues at coordinate 35,340 of CAMQRS010000002.1, read as the reverse complement.
AAGAGAAGAATTAAAAGGAGTGAGTGTGGAAGATGCGTTAAACCATCCTAATTGGAGTATGGGGAATCGTATTACCATTGATTCTGCAACGATGATGAATAAAGGATTTGAAGTAATTGAGGCACATTATCTGTTTGATATTGCATTTGATAATATTGAAGTACTAATGAATACAGAAAGCGTTATTCATTCAATGATTCATTATGTAGACCATTCCTTTATGGCTCAATTAGGTACAGCAGATATGCGTTTACCTATTCAGTATGCACTCTCTTATCCGAATCGTTTGCCATTAAAAATGAGTGATATTCTTGATTTAGCTAAAATAGGGACATTGCACTTTAAAGAAGTTAGTTATGAAAGATACCCGTTACTTAAACTTGCTTATGAAGTAGGTAAAAGAAAAGGAAATAGTGGTGCTGTTATCAATGCAGCGGATGAAGTGTGTGTAGAATTATTTATACGAGGTGAAATTACTTTTCTAGATATTGAAGTAATCATTCAACGATGTGTTGAGGAAATGCCTTATATAGAACATCCTTCATACTCAGATTTATATCAAAGCGATATACGTACACGAGAGTATGTATACCAATTAGTAAACAAAGGAGCGTAGTTAATGGAAAATTTAATCATCGGTGGAATAGGATTTGTATTAATGCTAGGTATCATTGTATTCATTCATGAATTAGGACATTTCGCATGTGCTAAACATTATGGAGTGTACTGTGGTGAATTTTCAATAGGAATGGGACCTGTGTTGTTTAAAAGACAAAGAGGAGAAACTCAATATTCAATTCGTGCTTTCCCAATTGGTGGATTTGTTTCGATGGCTGGCGAAGAAGACGATACCAAGAAAGATGCACACGTGCCTTTTGAAAGAACAATTCATGGAATTAAACCACATCAACAAATAGTAGTTATGCTTGCAGGTATTGTGATGAATTTCTTGTTGGCTTTTATAATATTTGTTGGAATCAGCATGTATCAAGGAGCGATAGTAGAGAGTGGATTACCGTCTATCGAAAGTGTATCTGAAGAAGGTGCAGCAATAGATGCTGGATTCAAAGCAAATGATTATATATTAGATATGACAGGTGTAGATGACAATAAAAAAAGAGTAGTGAAATCGATTAATGATATCGTTGAAATTATTAATTTATATCCTCAGTCATATGTGTATAGTGTAGAGCGTGGAGAAGAAATTATCAGTATTGAAGCAGAGGCGAGATTTTCTGAAGAAAGCTCGATTTATCTGTTAGGTATTACATCGCAAAATGTGATTAAAGAAATTGAGTGGTACGAATCGTTTGGTTATGGAGTTGATCAAGTGGTCGAATCTTCAACGTTGATTTTTAAAACAATAGGAACGTTAGTCCAAGGAGAGAACTTAGATAAATTATCAGGTCCTGTCGGTATATACCAAATGGCAGGAGATGCATTATCAGCTGGTTGGATTACGTACTTAAGTTTATTGGCTATACTTTCAATTAACTTAGGAGTGTTTAATGCATTACCTTTACCTGTTCTTGATGGCGGTAGATCAGTGATTGTATTAATTGAAACAGCAAGTGGACGTAAGATTAATGAAAAAATACTAACTGCTATCATGGGGGTATCAATGTTGATGTTGTTGGCTCTTATGTTATATGCAAGTTGGAATGACATTCTTCGCTTGTTTTAAACATATCTATATTTAGATATGTTTTTTTATGTGGTATAATAAAGGTTAGATAGAATATAGGAGGATCGTATGTTTTTAAAAAGAGTACAATTACAAGGGTTTAAATCCTTTGCAGATAAGACAATAATTGAATTTGATCATGCGGTTAGTGGAATCGTTGGACCTAATGGGTGTGGTAAAAGTAACATCAATGATGCAGTTCGTTGGGTACTGGGTGAACAAAGCGCAAAATCATTACGTAGTGATAACATGAATAGTGTTATCTTTTCAGGTTCTCAGCATCGAAATGCAGTGAATTTAGCAGAAGTAACGCTCGTGTTTGATAATAGTAAAAGACACTTTCAAATCGAATTTGATGAAGTAGAGATTACTAGACGTTTGCACCGTAATAGTGGAGATGGAGAATATTTGATTAATCGTACACCATGCCGATTAAAAGACATTCATAATTTAGTAATGGATAGTGGACTGGGAAGAGATTCTTTATCTGTAATTTCACAAGGAAATATATCTAGTTTTGCTGATGCAAAACCAGAAGAAAGAAGAGCATTGTTTGAAGAAGCGGCAGGTGTTGCTAAATATAAAAAACGCAAAAATGAATCGTTGAATAAATTAAATCGTACACAAACTAATTTAGAACGAGTGGAAGATATTATTCATGAATTAGAACCAAGGATAACACCACTAAAACGACAAGCACAAAAGGCTGTCACATATCTTGAGAAAAAAGAAGAGTTAGAGAAGGTAGAAATTAGTGTTATTGTTGACGAGGTTGAAAACTTACAAAATGAATTAGAAAATATACAAAAAGATTTATTTGAGTTTGGTTCTCAAACAACGATCGCTGAAGCAAGTATACAAATCGAAGATACTAAAAACGTAGAAGCTAAAGTAGAAAGAAATAGTTTAGATAAAAAAGTAGATGTGTGTCAAAAGGATTTTGTGGCAATAGTAAACGAAATTTCAAATTTAGAAACTAGAAAAATTGAATTGGATGAAAAACGTAAATATGCAATTGAACATGCAAATGCTCAAGAAAAGTTAAAGCAATTAACTAGTTTATTAAAAGAAAATAAATATGAATATGAAAATAGATTAGAGCGATACCAATCCATGAAAGCAGACTTAGAATTGTTGAAACAAAAGGAAACGGATAGTGATCGAATGATTCAATCACTCGGGTCACAGTTGCAACAAAATAGAACTCACGCAAATCATTTATCGAATCGTGATGAAGTATTAAGTAATTTAATTAAATCACCTTTTAATCATCAAGAAGGGGTAAAAGCAGTATTGGATGCGAAACAATCTTTAATTGGGATTCATGGAGTTATATCACAACTCTTAAAACCTGTAGAAGGGTATGAAGTAGCAATCTCTAATGCGTTAGGAGCTGCCCTTTATCATATCATTTGTGATGATCAAGAGAGCGCTAGACATGCAATCACTTATCTTAAGAAAAACCGTTCAGGTAGAGCTACATTCTTACCTTTGACGGTATTGAAAAATCATTTGATTGAAGAAAGAGATTTTATTATCTGTGAACATAGCCAAGGATTCTTAGGGAAAGCAAGCGACTTTATACTATGTGATGAAAAATATAATTGCATCAGTAATTCATTGTTAGGCAATGTTTTAATATGTGATGAACTGAAACATGCAAATGAATTAGCTAGTTTATTGAAACATCGTTATAAAATCATCACCTTAGAAGGGGATGTAACCCATAAAGGTGGGAGTATTAGTGGTGGTAAAATAAAAGGACAATATTCACCGCTTACCCTAGAAAAAGAAAAAAGAGAAATACACGAAACCTTAACGAATGCGAATAAAAAAGTAAAAGAGTTAGAAGATGAATTGGTAATGTACCAAAACGAAGCTACAAATGCCGGACAAACCTTTATGAATACTCAAATTAATATGGCGCAACTTCAACCTGTGTTAGAGGCTAAAAAAGCAGCTTACTTTAGCTTACAAGATGAGTGTAATGAATTAGGGATGCAAGCTTCGGATGGTGAAGAGGCTGATGATAAGGATGAATTAGTTGTTCAATTATCAGATCAATTAATTGAAAAAGATAGAATTGAAGTTCAATTGTCTAGTATGAGAGAACGTAGAAGTAGATTGGGATTACAAATAGAGTCAAGAGAAGCAACAATAAGAAATACAAGAAGAGATTTAAATGTGGTGTTGCACTTAGTTAAAGAAAAAGAAATTTCAATTGCGAAGAAAGAAACTTCTTTGGAAAATGTACTTCAAAGATTATCTAGTACTTATGAAATGACGTTTGATTATGCATGTACATTAAAACAAGATGTAAATCTTGAAGAGGCAAGAGCTGAAGTGCTTCGCTTACGTAATGAATTAAATAAATTAGGTAATGTAAACTTAGATGCACCGAAAGAATTTGAAGAAGTAAATGAAAGATTTACGAAGCTAAGCGATAGTCGTAACGAATTACTGGATGCTAGAAAAAAAATATTAGAAGCAATTGATGAAATGGATGAAGTGATGGAAACGCAATTTATGGATATGTTCCATAAAATTAATAATCAATTAGACGATACCTTTAAATCATTGTTTGGTGGAGGAAAAGCCACTTTATTCTTAAGTGATCCAGAATATCCGTTGAGTTCAGGTATTGAAATCAATGCGCAGCCTCCGGGCAAAGCAGTGAAATCAATGTCTTTGCTAAGTGGTGGGGAAAAATCAATGCTTGCCATGTGTGTACTATTTGCGATATTAAGAGTAAGAACGATGCCGTTATGTATCTTTGATGAGGTAGAAGCAGCACTGGATCAAGCGAATGTAGAACGATTCGCAAAATACATAGCTAAATTCAAAGGGGAGTCACAATTTATTATTGTAACGCATCGTCCAGGTACGATGGCGCAATGTGAAGCCTTATATGGAGTAACTATGAAACAAAATGGAGTTTCACAATTCTTGAAAGTGAATCTTCAAGATGCGTTGGGATATGTAGAAAAAGAAGAGGTGAAATTATAATGGGAGTATTTTCTAAACTGAAGCAAGCATTTGCTTCTAAAAAAGATAATGACACGTATTTAAGTGGATTATCTAAAACGAGAACTAGTTTTTCTCAAAAAATAAGAAAACTATCATTGAACTTTACCGGAGTTGACGAAACGTTTTTAGAAGAACTTATGATTGTTTTACTAGAAGCAGACTTAGGTATAAAAACGGCTCAAAAAGTAGTGAATGAAGTAGAAAATCGTGCAATGGATAAGAAATTGAAATCAATGAATGAAATTAACGAATGTTTGGTTGAAGTATTATTAGAAATGTACGAGGAAAAAGAAGACGACTTTGCATATAATGAAAGTGGACCTACTGTTATCTTAATGGTAGGAGTGAATGGGAGTGGGAAAACAACTTCCACTGCTAAATTAGCGAACCATTTTTTGAAACAAGGGAAGACAGTGGCAGTTGTAGCTGCGGATACCTTTAGAGCTGGAGCTATTGAACAGTTGAAGCGTTGGGCAGACCGATTATCTATTCACTGTATTATGGGAAGAGAAAACGGAGATCCAAGTGCAGCGTTAGTAGATGGCTGTCGCTATGCAAAAGAAAATGCCATTGATGTATTGATTTGCGATACAGCAGGAAGACTACAAAATAAGGTCAACTTGATGCAGGAGCTTAGTAAAATGCATAAAGTAATTCATAAAGAAATTAGTAACCAACCAAACCAAGTGTATTTAGTGTTAGATGCAACAACGGGACAAAATGGTATTTCTCAAGCAGAATTATTTATGGAATCTACGAATGTGAATGGTATTATTTTAACTAAATTAGATGGTAGTGCAAAAGGTGGTATCGTCATTGCGATTAATGATTTGCTTAAAATACCCGTAAAATATGTAGGGTTAGGTGAAAAAGTAGATGACTTGAAAGTATTTGATCCAAGTGCCTATTTATATAGCTTATGTGAAGGATTAGATGATGAAGGATGAATTTGAATATATTAATCAATTATTAGATTTTTATGATGTATTGCTTACGGATAAACAACGAACGACAATGGATTTATATTATCGTGAGAATTATTCACTATCAGAAATAGGTGAAAATTTATCAATAAGTAGAAGTGCAGTACAAGATTCTATCAAAAGAGTAGTTAAGTCCTTAAAAACTTACGAACTAAAGTTAGAATTAGTTGATAAATTTAATAAACGATGTAAAATATATAATGTGTTGTCGGACATTGCGGATGTGCAAGTTCAACAACTAGTAGAAAAATTAAACGAAATTGAACAATAACAAGGAGAAAAAAATGACAAAAATTATTTCAGTAAACGCAGGTAGTAGTTCTTTAAAGTTCCAACTTTACCAAATGCCAGCAGAGGATGTTTTAACAAGTGGGATTATAGAAAGAATAGGATTTGAAGATGCAATATTCACAATGAAAGTAAATGGTGAAAAAATTAAAAAGGTATTACCTGTAGCGGATCATTCAACTGCAGTAAATTTAGTATTAGATGCTTTAGTAACAAATAATGTTGTAGAAAGTTTATCTGAAATTAAAGGAGCAGGACATAGAATTGTACATGGTGGAGAATACTTTAGCGAGTCAGTAGCTGTGGATGCAGATGTAGAAGCTAAAGTAGAAGAATTATGCGAATTAGCACCATTACATAACCCGGGAGCATTAGTAGGATACCGTGCATTTAAAGCGGCATTACCTGATTGTTTCCATTCTTTCACATTCGATACTGCATTCCACCAAAGTATGAAAGAAGATTACTTTGTATACCCTGTACCATATGAATGGTATGAAGAAAATAAAGTAAGAAAATATGGAGCTCATGGAACTTCTCATCATTTTGTATCTCATAGATGTGCAGAATTATTAGAAAAAGACTTAGCGGATACTAAGATTATTACATTACATTTAGGTGGTGGATGTAGTATTTCAGCAGTAGATGGTGGAAAATGTGTAAATACATCAATGGGATTCACTCCGTTAGGTGGAATTATGATGGGAACTCGCTGTGGAGATATTGATCCAGCAATCATTCCTTACATGCTTAAAAAATTAGGATGTACACCAAGTGAAATGGATTCTATTTTAAATAAAAAATCTGGATTATTAGGAGTAAGTGGAGTATCAAGCGATGGTAGAGATATTCTTGAGGCTATTGATGAAGGAAATAAACGTGCTGAATTAGCATATGATTTATTTATTAATAAAGTAGTTCAATGTGTAGGTAGTTACTACGTACAATTAGAAGGATTAGATGCAATCGTATTTACTGCTGGATTAGGTGAAAATGATGATATCTTAAGAGAAAGAGTATGTACTAAATTAAATGCTACATTAGGAATTGATTTCAAAGTTAAAGAAAACACAGGATTACGTGGAAAAGAAACTCTACTTACAAATGAAGGTTCTAAAACTAAAGTATTCTTAATTCCAACAAATGAAGAAGTAATGATCGCTGGTGATTGCTTTAAATTGTTAGGAAAATAATAATGAATATATTAGAATTGTTTAAGGAATATGATACGATTTGTTTGTTTAGACATCAAGTCGCAGATGCGGATGCATTAGGATCTCAATTTGGTTTAAAATCATTTATTGAACAAGTATATCCTGATAAAAAAGTATATGCGTTAGGTGAGAGTCTAGGTAGTTGTGCATATCTGTTTCCATCAATTGATACTGTTTCTGATGAAGTTGTGAAACAGTCGTTAGCAGTTGTGCTAGATAGCGCAAATGTCGATAGAATTGATGATCAACGATTTGCTACGGCTAAAAAAATAATAAAAATTGATCACCATGTCGTGGTTGAGGATTATGCAAATGAATCATATGTAGATATCACAGCGTCAGCTACTTGCGAAGTACTTGCGAATGCAATGCAAACAAGTGGTGTCGCAATTAATGAAATGTGTGCGAAATACCTATACTTAGGATTATTAGCAGATTCAGGGAATTTTACAACGACAAATACAACGGCGAACACGTTACGTATTGGTAGTTATTTAGTGAGTTGTGGTCTGCAAGTGAACAAAATTTTACAAGAACGTACAAATTTAACATTGACTGATTTTCACTATACTTCCTTAGTGAGAAGCAAAGCTCAAGTAAATGGAAAAGTTATCTTCGCAGTTATCAATCGTGAAGATTATAAAAAATTTGGCTATACCTATAATGAAGCGAAAGAAAAAGTGTTTTGCATGGCAAATATAAACGAAATGGAAATGTGGTGCTTGTTTACACAAGATGAATTCAGTGAAGAAGTTATCTATCACGGATCATTACGTTCTAAAAACTATGCAATTAACGAAGTAGCTAATACGTATAATGGTGGTGGACACAAGAATGCTTGTGGAGTTAAAAACCTAACTTTAGATACAGTAATGCAATTAGTAAATGATTTAAATGGATTAGTAAAATAGAAACTTATGGCTCTTTGGAGTCATAAGTTTTTTTGTTGGTATACTAAGAAAAGAATAATCATGGTATAATAAACAAAAGAAAAAGGAGATTCCATGGTTCATTTACATGTTAGAAGTTCATATACTTTGTTGTCTAGTACTTTTAAAGTTCAACAGATTGTGCAATATGCAAAACAAAATAATATGTCTAGTATTGCTTTAGTTGATTATCAAGTAATGCACGGATGTATTTCTTTTTATGATGCGTGCATAAGAGAAGGGATTACTCCTATATTTGGACTGGAATTTGGATGCTTTATACAGGATAAAAAATTTGATTTTATATTTTATGCGAAAAATAATAATGGATATAAAAAATTACTTAAGTTATCAAGTGAGTTAAATAAAAAAAGTGTTAGGTTTACGTTAGATATGATGATGAAGTATGGAGAAGATTTGATTCTTACGAGTGCTGGAAGTCATGATGAATTACATGCATTTTTACTGCAAGATGATACCTTATCGATGATCGAATATTTACGCTATATTAATGATCGATTTCCAGAGTTTTATATTGCTATTGCGATGAATGATTCTGGTTTGTTGAAAATAAAAAATGAAGAATTAAAGAAGATAGCTAAGCAATTAGGCATTCGTACATTTGCTTTAAGTAGAATATACTGTAAACATGAACAAGATGAAGAAGCATATCAAACACTATGTGCGATTGCACAACAAAAAACATTGCAAGATGCAACGTTAGAATACAGCAGCAAACGTTATTTTAGAAGTGAAGCACAAATGGAAGCATTGTATGCACAAGAAGATTTAAACATGAGTGAACATATCGCAAATGCTTGTCGTGTTGACTTGCAAATAGATAAGGCTAGTCTTCCAGTATTTGAAAATAAGTATCAAGTAGATTCAAACACATACTTACGTAATTTATGTAAAGCAGGATTAATGAAACGTCTACAAAACAATGTGGATCAAGTGTATACCAAACGATTATCGTTTGAACTAGATGTAATTATGTCGATGGGATTTGCTGATTATTTCTTAATCGTTTATGATTTTATACGCTTTGCCAAAAGCAAAGGTATTTATGTAGGGCCAGGGAGAGGGAGTGCAGCAGGGTCACTTGTTTCTTATTGTTTAGGTATTACCCAGGTGGATCCGATTGAATATAATTTATTATTTGAACGATTCTTGAATCCTGAAAGAATTAGTATGCCTGATATAGATATTGATTTCCCTGATAATCGTCGGGATGAAGTCATTCAGTATGTTACTAATAAGTATGGCAAAGAGTATGTAGCTCATATCATCACGTTTGGAACCTTAGGGGCTAAGCAAGTAATCCGTGACGTAGGAAAAGTATTGATGGTTCCACCGCGTGAAATTGATATGCTGGCTAAGTTAATTCCGAACGCACCTAAAATAACGTTGCGATATACATATGAAAACCACCCTCGATTCAGAGGTGTTGTAGAGGCTTCTAGAAGACTAAAGAATGTTTACACACTAGCACTTCAATTAGAAGGCTTAGAGCGTCATACAAGTACACATGCAGCCGGTATTGTCTTGTCTAAGCATGCAATAAATGAAGTATGCCCATTAATTGAAGTAGAAAGTGATTTGATGTCTACTCAATTTAGTATGGAATATTTAGAACGTCTAGGACTTATCAAAATAGATTTTCTAGGACTTAGAAACTTAACGATCATAGATGAAGTGGTATCTTGTATTGATACTCCTATAGATATATTAAAAATAGATTTTAATGATAAAAAAACATTGGCTTTACTACGTGATGTTGATACGATGGGTGTATTTCAATTAGAGAGTGAAGGAATGAAGCATTTACTAAGGAAAATGCAAGTTACTAGTTTTGAAGAAGTGGTTGCAGCGATTGCGTTGTTTAGACCTGGGCCGATGGAGAATATACCTTTATATTTGGCAAACAAGCTTAATCCAAGCAAGATAATGTATTTGCATGAAGACTTAAAACCAATTCTTGAGCCTACGTTTGGTGTCATGATATACCAAGAACAGATTATGCAAGTATCCCAAGTAATGGCTGGATTTAGTCTTGCTAAGGCAGATATATTACGTAAAGCAATGTCTAAGAAGAAAGAAAGTGAAATGAATGCCTTGCGTCAAGACTTTATTGAAGGTGCAATGACAAAAGGATATACCCTTGAATTAGCATCCCAAGTATATGAGTTAATAATGAAGTTTGCGAACTATGGATTTAATAGATCTCACTCAGTTGCCTATGGAATGATCGCATTTCAACTTGCATTCTTGAAAGCAAATTATCCACTTCACTATTTCTCTAGTTTATTAAATAGTGTAATTGGTGGAGAATATAAAACAAGTGAATATATATTTGAAGCTAAAAAAAGAGGGATATTCACATTACATCCAAGTGTGAATCAAAGTGGATATAAGTATACGATAGAAAATAATAAACTTAGATTCCCACTAATTAATATTAAAAATGTGGGTAGTGCAGCATGCCAAATCATTCTAGAAGAAAGAATGATGCGTGGTACATTTATGAATTATTTTGATTTCATTGCTCGTATTTCATTACATCGTATTTCCAAAAAGGTAATCGAGTGTTTAATTGATGCAGGGGCATTGGATGAATTCAAATTTAATCGATTAAGCATGAAGGTATCATTGGATGATGCCTTACGGTATGCATCGCTTGTTAGTATTGAACACGAAGGACAGACTACGATTGATTTAAATCTAGTGTCTTGTCCAGCGATGACAATCATGAAAGAAAAAATGATGATGGTATGTGAGAATGAAAAAAATGTATTAGGGTTTTATTTGAGAAGTCATCCAATTCAAGAAGTGAGACAGAAAATGAAACCAAGTGCTAGTTTAATTGAGTTAAAACAAGGAATGACGTATGCGAGTTTTGTTTGTATTGTGGATCGAATCAAAGAACATAAAACAAAGAATAATGACTTGATGGCATTTTTAAGTGTAAGTGATGATACTAGTAAGTTTGATGTAGTTGTAATGCCTAATCTATATAATCAATGTATGGCGTATTTAAAGAGAGGGAATTACATCTTTGTTAAAGGCAAGATAGACAAAGAAAACTCATGTCTAGCAAAAGAATTAGAGTATGTGCAAATAGAGGACGATATTTCATAAAGTGATTGACTTAGGTAATGATTTACTGTAAAATATCAATGTTGTATGTCCTTCGCTGATTTACAACCGCTCATACTAGGGTTTAAGTATAAGAAATTATCACCTTATGTGGCGAGTCTTAAAATAAAAAGAAAAGGAGGTATACTATGTACGCAATTATTGAAACAGGTGGAAAACAAATCCGTGTTGAAGAAGGAGCTAGTATTTTCGTAGAAAAACTAGAAGTTGAAGCTGGTGAGGTTGTTGTATTTGATAAAGTTGTTTTAGTATCTGATAACACTACTAAAGTTGGAGCACCATATGTTGCTGGAGCTAAAGTTAGTGCTACTGTTGAAAAACAAGGGAAATCTAAAAAAATTACAATTTACAAGTACAAAGCCAAAAAAGGAAGTACGCACCGTAAACAAGGTCACCGTCAATCATATACAAAATTAATCATCAATTCTATTGAGGCTTAATAAATAATGGTAAAGGTGTTAATATCCAATCACAATGAAATGATACATAATGTTGTTATTTCTGGGCATGCTGACTCTGTAACAACTGGACTTGATTTAGTTTGTGCACAGGTGAGTGCGATTAGTGTTGGTATATTGAATGCAGTAGATGAAATATGTGTAGATTCATGTGGTATCACAATGAAATCTGGATATGTGGAAATCAATGTTATACAAAATAGTGAATTCTTACAAGTCTTATTGAAAACATTAGTGATTCAATTAGAGACAGTAGCATTCACAAACAATAAATATATAAAAATAACGAAAGTAGAGGTGTAAACCATGAAATATATTTTAGATAATCAATTATTTGCATCTAAAAAAGGAGTAGGATCTTCTAGAAATGGTCGTGATTCTCATTCAAAAAGACTTGGTGCTAAATTAGCTGATGGACAATTCTGTCATGCTGGATCTATCATTTACCGTCAACGTGGAACAAAAGTTCATCCAGGAACAAACTGTGGACGCGGTGGAGATGATACATTATTTGCAACAGTAAGTGGTATTGTTAAATTTGAACGTATGGGTAAAAAGAAGAAAAAAGTTTCAGTATACCCACAAGCTTAGAAATATTATTCCTCACGTAAATAGTGCGTGAGGATTTGTTTTTTATAACGAAAGGAAGTGATTGTATGTTTATCGATCGCACGAAGGTCAAGATTAAAGCAGGAGATGGCGGAAACGGAATGGTTTCCTTTCGTCGTGAAAAACATGTACCATTAGGAGGACCTAGTGGCGGAGATGGTGGAGATGGTGGAAACGTTATCTTTGTTGTAGATGAAGGTAGATCTACGCTATTGGACCTTAGATACAATAAGAAAATTATTGCAGAATTAGGGGTCAATGGGAAAACTAAGAAAATGCATGGAGCTAGAGGAAATGATACGTTAGTAAAAGTACCTTTAGGAACATTAGTAAGAGATTTGAAAACTGGAAACATCATAGCGGATTTAATTCGTAAAGATCAACAAGTTGTTATTGGTCATGGTGGAAAAGGTGGTAGAGGAAACTTTAGATTTAGAACTAGTAAAAATACTGCTCCTGAATACGCTGAAAAGGGTGCTCCAGGTGAAATCAAAGACATAGAAGTAGAATTGAAAGTATTAGCAGATGTAGGTTTAGTAGGATTTCCATCAGTTGGAAAATCAACTTTATTATCTGTCGTAAGTGCAGCGAAACCTGAAATTGCGGATTACCACTTTACAACAATAACGCCTAATTTAGGTCTTGTTCAAGCTGGTGATGAAAGAAGTTTTGTTATGGCTGATTTACCTGGGTTAATTGAAGGTGCAGCACAAGGAAAAGGACTTGGTCATCAGTTCTTAAAACATATTGAACGATGTCGTGTTATTATTCACGTAGTTGATATGGGAGCAAATGATGGAAGAGATCCATTAGAAGATTATTCAATCATTAATAAAGAGTTATTTGATTATGAATACCGTCTTTCTGAGCGTCCTCAAATAGTGGTAGCTAATAAAATGGATTTAGATGATGCGCAAGCTAATTTAGCTCGATTTAAAGAAGCGAATCCCGATGTTGAAGTGTTCGAAGCAACTACTTTAATTGCAGAGGGATTACAAAGTGTATTATATAAAGCTGCTGATTTATTGGCAGTTACTCCAATGTTTGCTTTAAAAGATAAAGCAAATGATAATTCAGAAGGTGTATTATATAAATTCGAAGAAGAAGAACGTGGATATGATGTTAAAAATCATGGAAATGGTGTTTGGGAACTTATTGGTGACTCGATTGATAAAGCGTTTAAAATGGCTGATTTCGATGTTGTCGATGGAGAACATAGATTTGCTAGAAAAATGCGTGTATTAGGTATTGATGCAGCATTAAGAGAAGCAGGTTGTCAAGCAAATGACACAGTTGTTATTTGTAATCACGAGTTTGACTTTATAGATTAATAGGATTATACAGGAAGTGTGCATAATTATAGTTAGGTGATGCTATGAGATGTGCACTTTTTTGTATCAAAAAATTAAGTGAATACTATGAATATAAAACAGAAAACGTAATAAATGAATTACAGGATGCTATACAGAAGAATGGAATAAGTGTGTTTGATTTAATATCTATATGTCATACTAATGATATTGAATTAAAAGCATTTAAATCTACGGGACTAATTAAGGCATTTCCGTGTATTTTATTACTTAGACCCAGGTCTAGAGGGCATTATATCGTACTTCTAGAGGTGAATAGATGGACTTGTCTATTCAGTGATGAGACATATGGAATACGTAAAATGAGTAAGTTGAGACTATATCTTTACTGGTCTCATGTAAGTGTAATATGTTATAATGAGAAAAGAAAAGAGGAGATATCATGTTAATTAATACAATCAATCAAATCGATTACGAAATAAGTGACACACAAACAAACTTATTTTCTCAAATAACAATAAAGACTAAGGAGTTATTACAGTTAGATAAACAATATGTATTGTCTTTAATCATCGTTGATGATGTTCAAATACAAGAAATAAATAGAAGTTATCGCCAAATAGATCGTGCAACAGATGTAATCTCATTTGCTTCTCAAGAAGGGGAAGTATTTGATTTTGAAGATGAGGTCGAACTCGGAGATATTTTCATTAGTATTGATAAAATGAAAGCACAAGCAGCAGAATATGGACATAGCGAAGAAAGAGAATTTTCATTTCTTTTTACTCATGGATTATTACACTTATTAGGGTATGATCATATGAATGTAGAAGAAGAAGAAAAGATGTTTCAATTGCAAGATGTGATATTACATGGCATTATTAATAAAGAAATTTAAACATGCAATCAAAGGGTTGATTATTTTACTACAAGATACGTCAGTAGGCATACAGATAGGTATTACACTTATCGTATTGACTCTCTGTTATGTATTCGGTATTAACTCGATGGAATGGTGTATCATATTGCTATGTTGTGCGTTAGTAATAGTGAGTGAATGTATCAATACAATAATAGAATATATATGTGATTTTATACAACCAGAATATGATGAACAAATAAAAAAAATAAAAGATGGAGCAGCAGGTTTTGTGTTGATAGCGAGTATATTTGCACTAATGGTAGGTTGCATCATCCTGAAAGGATATTTATGTTAGAAACAAAATGTGGGTTTATCTCTATCATTGGTAGACCCAATGCAGGGAAATCAACGCTATTAAATGCGTTGTTAGAAGAAAAAATTGCGATTACTTCAAGTAAAGCGCAAACAACTAGAAATAATATATTAGGAATATTGACGAGAGAAACTAATCAGTATGTTTTTATTGATACTCCAGGGTTACATAAGGCAAAGCATGAATTAGGGAAAACAATGAATAAAGGAGTTTACTCTAGTTTACAAGATATTGACATCATCTATTTGATGGTTGATGCTACTGCTGCTTTTGGAAGTGGAGATGAATACATCTTAGGATTGCTAAAAAACTATTCTGCACCAGTTTTCTTATGTTTAAACAAATGTGATTTATTAAGAAAAGAAACAATTTTCAAATTGATTCAAGATTATTCAACACGTTATGATTTTGCGGAAATTATTCCAATTTCAGCAACGACAAATAAAAATGTTGATGATTTATTGAAAACAAGTGAAAAATATTTAACGAATCAACCATTCTTTTATCCTGAAGAAATGGTAAGTGATCGTAGTTTAGACTTTAGAATGCGTGAATGTATTCGTGAGCAAGTATTGCACAAAACAGAAGAAGAAGTACCTCATTCAGTAGCGGTCGTAATTGAAGCTAAAGAAGAAGATGAAAACAAATTAATTTTAGAAGCGATTGTAATCGTGGAAAGAAGTTCACAAAAAGGTATATTAATTGGAAAACAAGCGAGTATGATTAAATCAATTACTCTAAATGCGCAACGAGAAATTAAGTCTATGGTGAATAAAAAAGTTGTTTTAAGCCTGTATGTTAGAGTTGAAAAAAACTGGCGAAATAAAATAAGTAAATTGAACCAAATGGGATATAGTGTAAACGGAGATTATGAATAGAAGTGAAGAAGTAATCATTGTTCACCAACAAGACTATAAAGATAACGACGTTATTTTGCATGTTGTAGGAAAAGACATTGGAAAAGAAAGTTTTTATGCAAGAGGAATAAAGAAGAGTAAGAGTAAAAACGCGAGCTCTTGTGGCTTGTTTCAAAAATCTAGGTTTAACTATGTACAATCTGCAAAAGACATGCAAAGTTTGAAAAGTGCTGAAAAAGTCTCGATGTATACACATATTTATGATGACTTAATGAAGCAGATAATTGCACAATTGTTTTGTGAAGTAATGCATAAGATAGAAGAAGTGGATTATTGTGTTGCATATGATATCTTGTCCAACAGTTTACACAATTTAAATAAAAGTGATCAACCACTTTGTGTGTTGGCGTTATTCTTTGCCAAAACCAACAACTTATTAGGAATTAATCCAGTCGTTGATGAATGTGTAAGATGTAAGCAAGAGCGAGCAATCACTAGTATTTCTATTGTCGATGGTGGATTCATTTGTTTGAATTGTAAAGAAATACAAGATCGCAAAGCAACGTTAGATATGTTGAAAGCTTATCGCTTATTTCATAAAGCGGGAATTGAAGATTTTAAAATATTAGAAGAATTAAAGAAATACAAGTACGAAGAAGTAGAGCCAATCATCCAACACTTTACATATTATAGTGGAGTGCAGTTAAAAGGTTTGAAATTTCTAGAAAGTATTATTAAAATGTAGATAAGCCAAGGAGAGTTCCTTGGCTTTTTTAACCACAATGTATGCTTTTAAAATCTTGACTAAATCTTTTAAAAGTGGTATAAATAGTATGTCTTTATGCAAAATTTTTAGTGACTGAAAATTTACGATAATTGAATGAGAAAGTGAGTGTGTGAAATGGATAACAAAAAATTTGAAACAGTAGTTGCGCATATGAAAAATAGTGGATTTGTCTACCAAGGTTCTGAAATCTATGGGGGACTTTCTAATACTTGGGACTTTGGTCCATTGGGAGTAGAATTAAAAGAAAATATAAAAAAATCATGGTGGAAAAAATTTATTCAAGAAAGTCCACATAACGTAGGAATTCAAACAGCATTATTAATGAATCCTCAAGTTTGGGTGGCAAGTGGTCATGTGGGAGGATTCTCTGATCCATTAATGGATTGTAAGAGTTGTAAAACAAGACATAGAGCAGATCAATTAATTGAAAATTTTACTAACCAAGAAGTAAATCCATCAACAATGGATAAAGAACAAATGAAACAATTTATTGATGATAATCAAATTCCTTGTCCTAATTGTAAAGCACATGACTTTACTGATATTCGTGAATTTAACTTAATGTTTAAGACATTTCAAGGAGTAGTTGAAGAGGCTAAGAATACGATATTCTTACGACCAGAAACTGCACAAGGAATGTTTGTTAACTTTAAAAATGTACAAAGAACAATGCGTAAAAAATTACCGTTTGGAATTGGACAAATTGGAAAATCATTCAGAAATGAAATTACACCAGGTAACTTTATTTTTAGAACTAGAGAATTTGAACAAATGGAGTTGGAATTCTTTACTGCTCCTGGAGAAGATTTAGAGTGGTATGAATATTATAAAACATATTGTGTAAACTTCTTAAAATCATTAGGAATTAATGAGGAGAGCTTACGCTTAAGAGAACATGATGCAGAAGAATTGGCTCACTACTCTAAAGGAACAAGTGATATTGAATATAAATTCTCATTTGGATGGGGAGAATTATGGGGTATTTCAGATCGTACTGATTTTGATTTACGCTCACACCAAGATGAATCTAAAAAAAGTTTAGAGTATCAAGATCCTATCACGAATGAAAAATACTTAGCATATTGTATTGAACCAAGTGTGGGGGTAGAACGTTTAATGTTGGCATTCATGTGTGATGCATATGAAGAAGAACAATTAGAAAATGACTCACGCGTAGTATTACGCCTACACCCTACATTAGCACCATATAAAGCTTGTGTATTACCTTTAAATAAAAAGTTATCAGTACAAGCTAGCGAGTTATTTGCTCAACTAGCAAGTGACTTTAGTGTAGATTATGATGAAGCAGGAAGTATTGGAAAAAGATATCGTCGTCAAGATGCAATTGGAACTCCATTTTGTGTAACATTTGATTTTGATAGTATCGATGATCAATGTGTAACGGTTCGTGATCGTGATAACATGACACAAGAACGTGTTGCTATTAATGCATTAAACGAATATATAGCGAAAAGAATTAAATTTTAATAAGGAGTGACAAAGGCATGAGATTATCACAAGAATTAATAGATGAGATAAGAAATAAGGCAGACATTGTACAAGTAATATCAAACTATATCCCTCTTGTGAGAAAAGGAAGAAGCTATAAAGCGGTATGTCCATTTCATGATGATCACGATCCTTCCATGAGTATTTCACAAGAAAAGCAAATATATCGTTGCTTTACCTGTGGAGCTGGAGGGAATTGTTTCACCTTTGTACAAAACCATGAACATGTTAGTTTTGTTGAGGCTGTGGTTAAAGTTGCTGAATTAGCGAATATTCCAATTGATTTTGACGTTACTCAAATAGAACGAAAACAAATCGCCCCCGAATTTTCAAGATTATATAAGTTATGTAATGAAGTTAGTAATTATTGCTCATTTGAGTTAGATTCAGTAGAAGCGAAACCGATTAAGCAATATCTAGTAGATAGAGGAATTAGTGTTGATATTCAAAAGGAATTTCAATTAGGATATCATCCAAAAGGGAATCGATTGCATACGTTTTTAGAAGCGAAGCGCTATAGTAATGAAGACATGGTAGATGCTAATGTCGTATGGATAGGAAGTCTGGGAATGAGAGATGTGTTTACACATCGAATCATGATACCAATCCATGATGAAAATGGAAATACTTTAGGTTTTAGTGCAAGAAGAGTTGATGAAGATCAAGAAGCGAAGTATGTAAATACAAGCGAGACTAAAATTTATCATAAAGGATCTATTGTTTATAACTTACATAGAGCAAAACAAGTAGCAAAAAAAGAAAAAAAAATATATGTCGTTGAAGGTGCTATGGATGTGATTGCCTTTAGAAAAGTGGGAATCACAAATTGTGTAGCAACACTGGGTACTGCATGTACAAAAGAACAATTAAAGAAATTAAAATTTTTAAATGTGAATGTTATGTTGGCATACGATGGGGACAAAGCAGGAATTAATGCAACCTATAAGTTTGTTAAATTAGCACAAACAATGGATATGAATGTAGTTATTGTGAATAATAAATATGGTTTAGATCCAGATGAGATTATTGAAACTCATGGTAAAGAAGAATTGATTGCGATGAGTCAACACAGTATCGGTTGGATAGAATTTTTATTTGATTACTTAAAGTTGAAATATGATCTAAACAATTATAGTGAAAAACTTGAATATGCAAAAGAAATGGCTAGTGAAATTGAAAAAGTAAAAGTAGAATTAGAAAAAAATACATTCTATCATCGCTTACAACAAATTAGTGGATTTGATGCAAGAATACAAACTCAAGCACAACCAATGAAACAACCATCAAAAAATATTCACACATTGAAAAGACCTAGTTCAAAAAGAATTAGTGCTCAAAATGTGATTGTACAACAAATATTAAAAAGTAAAAAATCATGCGATTATTATCGAGATGAATTGGGATTTTTATTAGATGAGGTTTATAATAACTTAGGTTTATACATAATTGATTATTATCGTAATAATGAAAGTATGGAAGAGGCTAAGTTATATGATAGAATTAAAGAAGAAGAAGTAAAGCAACTATTATTATCAATTGAAGAAGAGTATGAAGTTGATATGGTAGCTTGTGAAGAAGTATTAAAAGAATCTATTATAAAAATACAGGAATGTATGCGAGAAGAAAAAATCAACGATTTAAGGCGCCAAAGCGAACTTGTCAATGATCCAATTCAGAAAGCGAAGATTGCAAAAGAGATTATTGTATTACGACGGATGCGAGAAGGAGTACTAGATGGCAAAAATTAAAAAACAAATAAAAGGTTTAGAAGACGTAAAAGCAAGTTTAAAAGAACAATTCACATTTGAAGGTGAATTATTAGAAAAAGATGTAATGAAAGCAATTGATCACTTAGATTTAAGTGATGAAGACAACGAGGGTCTTTTCCAATGGTTTATAGCTAATGGGATTGTATTAGCAGATGAAGAATCAGATATTGATGCATCAAAACTGGCTACAGCTGAGTTAGATGATCCAGATTTAGAAGAAATAGATGTATTTGATGAAGATGAAGAAGCAGAAAAAAATCTGTCTGAAGATATTGATCGTTTAGAGCAAGCATTTGCAAACTCTGCACAAACTAAATTAAATGATCCAGTTAAAATGTATTTAAAAGAAATTGGACGTGTAGAATTATTAGCACCTTCAGAAGAACCAGAAATTGCAAAACGTATTCAAGAAGGTGATGAAGAAGCGAAGAAAAAATTAATTGCTGCTAATTTACGTCTTGTTGTATCGATTGCTAAAAAATATGTAGGTCGTGGAATGTTATTCTTAGACTTAATTCAAGAAGGTAATATGGGACTTGCAAAAGCAGTAGAAAAATTTGATTATACTAAAGGATTTAAGTTCTCTACATATGCTACATGGTGGATTCGTCAAGCGATTACCAGAGCAATCGCAGACCAAGCAAGAACAATTCGTATTCCCGTACATATGGTTGAAACAATCAATAAATTAACACGTATTCAAAGACAATTAGTGCAAGATTTAGGAAGAGATCCATCGGCAGAAGAAATTGCTGCTAAGATGGAAAATATCACGCCTGAAAAAGTACGTGAAATTCAAAAAATTGCATTAGATCCTGTATCATTAGAAACTCCAATTGGAGAAGAAGATGATTCACACTTAGGGGATTTTATTGAAGATAAAGATGCAATGAGTCCAGATGAGTATGCAAATAATCAATTATTAAAAGATGAAATTAATATGGTACTTCAAGGATTAACAGAACGTGAAGAAAAAGTATTACGTTTACGTTTTGGACTATACGATGGAAGAACAAGAACATTAGAAGAAGTAGGTAAAGAATTTAATGTTACTAGAGAACGTATTAGACAAATTGAAGCAAAAGCATTAAGAAAATTAAAACATCCAACTCGTTCAAAACGTTTAAAGGATTTTGTTGATCACCAATAATATGAAAATAAGCAAACGATTATTAAGTATATGTGAATTGGTTGATAAAAATAGTATCATTGCAGATATCGGTTGTGATCATGGACAGTTGTGCGTGTATTTAATCAAAAATAAAATAGCAACCAAAGCATATGCATGTGATGTGAAACAAGGACCACTGAATCAGGCGATTGAAAATATTCAATTACATCAATTAGAAGACGTAATTACGCCTATCTTATGTGATGGCCTAGATTCAATAAAAGAAGATGTTACACATATCGTTATTGCTGGAATGGGTTTTGAAACAATAAAAAAAATCTTGGAACAAGATATTGATAAAATTCAAAACAGAACACTATTTATTCAATCCAATCGAGATGTACATAAATTAAGAACTTGGATTAGTGAACGAAACTATAAAATTATATGTGAAAAATGCATTTATGATGATGAACATTATTACCAAATAATCAAGTGGACTACCACAGCTGACGAAACACTAAATGAGAATCAGTTATTCTTAGGTAAAAATGTAATTGAAGATAGTCATTACTTTGATAGTTTAGAAAATCAAAGACAAAAACTAGTCGAAATTATAAAACGTATTGATGATACAAATGATAAATATGAAATGTTTAATAAACAATTACATATGATAACAGATAAATTAGGGAGCAAGTAGCTCCCTTTTTTTTATATAAAAAGTGTGAAAGGTAGTACTGATAAAAGAGTTAATAAATTGATATTTTCATTCTTAATCATAATCTTATGCATAGACTATACGGAGGTGCATAATGATACGTATTGATAAAAACCAAATACAAATAGATGATTATCAATTGATTAGTGATGTCGATGAGAATAAAATCGTAGTAGTGTATAAAACATATAAGGTACTTATTGAAGGTAATGATCTACAAATCATGGTATTTACAACTAATGAAATGACTATTTCTGGAAAGATATTAAAGGTTACTTATGAGTATGATTAAAATAGGAATGGATTTCTATGTAAGTAAATACTCGTTACGTAGTATATTAGCAATTGCTTATCGTAACGATATTGCTTTATACCATATAAAGCGTCAAGATAATCAAATTGTTTTTTATGCGAAAGTGAAGGATAGAAAAAAGATTAATGAGTGTTTCCCTCATACAAGAAATGAATATACAACAGGATTAATTGGTATGTTTCTTAGAATTATATCTGATAAATCAAGAATTATTTCGTTAGGGATCGCAGTGATACTATTGTGTTTTATCCACCATCTTACATACGATATCGAAATTTATGGAAATAGTAACGAAATAGATGATCGCATCTATGAAATTAGTAAACCTTATTTATATCGACTGCAAGAGGGTGGACAATTAAAGAAAGAGATAAAAGAAGAATTAGGTAGTGAACTATCCTTTATTGAAGTATATACAAATGGAAACAATGTTGAAATACGCTATAAGAAAAAAGAAAATATTGAATTAAAAGAAAAAAATGAAGGACCATTAGTTGCTCAAAAAGATGGTTTAATTGCTTCTTTCGATGTTTCTTCTGGATTTAAACAGTACAAGATTAATGATACAGTAAAAGCCGGTGACATCATTGTTAATAATGAAATGATAGATTCTAATAATTTAGTGAAAAACATCGAAGTAGAAGGTAAAGTATATGCCTATACTTGGACGAGAATAAATGTTGAAATGAAAGAAATTAAAGGAAATGACGCTTATAGTTTTTACTTATTATTGCTGGAAGCTAGGAACATGATTGAATTGGAAACAAAGGAAGAATATATTGTTGAAGAGAATGTCTTACAGTATTATACGAGTGATGGAAAAATGTATTTAGAAGTATTATTTAGTGTCTATGAAGATATTACTTCTTGATCATAGACTTAATTTCAAGGAAATAGAGTAGATGAAATACACAAAAAGAACTTACCGACTAAAATCGATAAGTTCTTTTTTGATGTGCAAACAAGCCTGTTACATGGATGTTCATGATTTGAAGGCGATAATGATATGTTTTCGCTTACTATAAATTTCAATGGTGCTAGATAAGTATTGTAGGAAATAAAAGAAATCATGCAAATAAACAGATGAGGTGGCTTATGAAACAAATAGGACTTGTACTGTGTATTTGCATTTTTTACTTTGCTCAATATAAAGGTGCAGATTTAGATAATTATCGAAGTGAATATATACGTGTAGAAATAAAAGGATGTGTACAAAGTGAGGGAACATATGAGTTATCATATGGTGCATCTTTAGAAGAGTTAATAACCATGGCACAGGGATTTAGTGAAGAAGCAGATACCTCTACAATCAACTTAAATCAAACTTTAACAGATAAAGATGTCTATGTCATTGCACCTATTAGAGAAGCAGTACTGATATCGATAAATGCAGGAACGCTTGAAGAACTTTGTGAAATAAAAGGGGTGGGCGAAGCAACGGCACAAAGAATTATAGACTACAGAAATACGAATGGTAGTTTTTCTACACTTGAAGATATTATGAAAGTGAAAGGGATAAAAGAAGCTAGTTATGCAAAAATGAAGGATCATATATGTCTTTAAAAGATGAATACTTATTTTTAGCAATTAGTTGTTTATTGAGTATTTTTTTTGATGGACTTATGCTTTTACTTTATCTGATTATTTGTGTTACCTTGTTTTATCATCGCAATAAATATCAACACAAGCAATTTATAATAGCGTTGATACTATTTATTCTATTGCCTACTAAGAATGGTGAAGCAACCCCGCAAATGGTACTAGAAGTAGAAAATATAAAGACTAATTATGTCATTGCCAGTAATGGCGACTTTACATGTATCTTATATAATATTGAAGGAGTTAATATTAATGATGTAATCGAGGTAGAAGGTGACTACAGTGACATAAATACAAATCAGAATTTTAACCTCTTTAACTTTAAAGACTATATGATGCATCAAGGGATTCGTAAAAGTATGTATGTATTAGAATATAAAATAATAGAAAAAAGCACTAGTTTAAAATCAAAGGTATATAACCAGTTCAAGAATAAGCCACTCCATGAAGTATATTTAGCTTACTTTTATGGAATTGCGGAGAACGATGATTTAATTGTGAGTAGTGGATTTCACTTTGTGTTCCTAATATCGTTGATTGCGAAACGTTGCAAGGCAAATCGACAATTAGTAACATTATTATTTTGTTTGTCCTTTGCATTATTTTTCCCAGTGAAAACGAGTGTACTACGTATGTTTATTTTTGCTTTTGTACATTGTATTAGTAAGTCCACTAAATATGATAAATTAGGAATTTCTATTTTGATTTTACTAAGTTTCAATAAATATCTAGTGTATGAAGTGGGATTTATATTGCCGGTTTTATTCTCTTTTTGTTTTCTTTTTAATATTCAAAAAATACCAGCAAGAATAGTCTCGTTTTTCATTGTGGTTGGCGTTCAACTATTTTATTTTAATGAAGCTAACTTATTTACTATCTTGTGTTTTTCGTTGTTACGACAATGGAATGGGATGTTGTTTCTCTTAGTTATTCTCTCTTTAATTGTTCCTTTTTTAGGCTGGTTAATTTTATTTCTTATGCAATGTATTCAAATATTCGCTAACTTTAAAATACCATACTTGTATATGAGAGGTAGTTTTTCCTTAGTAAGCTTACTTGTATATCCTTATTGCTTTGTGATGCTTATTTCAACGAATAATAAGAAGTACTATTCGTATATGTTTCTCCTGTTATGTTATCAAGCAAATTTGAAAGTGTGTACTCCATATGGTGAGGTAAGTGTATTGGATGTAGGACAAGGAGATTGCATCTTAATTAGAGAACCTTTTAATGGAGACGTCATGTTGATTGATACGGGAGGGAATGTCAATTATGATATTGCAGAAAACATTGTATATCCTGTATTGAAAAGCAAAGGGATCAAAGCGATTGATATCGTATTGATTACACATGATGATTATGATCATAGTGGAGCCTTAGAATCACTACAAGAGCTAATTCACATTGAAGAGGTAATTACAACAAAAGAAGATATTCATCTTTCTAATATTTCATTTAATGCATTTCAATCAAAGGAAGCACTAGATACTAATGATGCGAGTATTATGTTGTTTAGTGAAATCAATGGATTACGCTATTTGTTTTGTGGGGATGCTTCAACAAGTATTGAAGAAGCTTTTATTGAACAATACAACAAGCTAAAAATAGATATATTAAAAGTAGGTCATCATGGTTCTAAGACAAGTAGTTCAAATGAATTCTTAATGAAGATACAACCACTTTATGCGTTTATATCCTCTGGTAAAAATAATTTCTATAATCATCCTAGCCCTGAAGTCATTGAACGCTTTGAAGAAAGACAGATAGATGTATACGATACACAAGATGTAGGTAATATTTCGGTTATATATACTCCTTTTTTTAATTTATTACACACAGGAGATAAAACTTTTGGTATAATAAAAAAGGTGATTAAATGATATACGTACTATATGGAATAGAACAATACTTAGTAGTTAAAGAAAGACAAGCTATTATAAAAAAATATGTAGAAGATGAGAGTATGAATGTGACCTATTATGATGCTAGTAAAACAACGATGGAAGAAATCATAAATGATGCACAAACGACTCCTTTTTTTGCTGATTATAAATGTATTGTGGCTCAACAAGCTAAGTTTTTAAGTGGATCAAGTAGTGAGGGTGCAAATATTCCTTTATTGGAAAAATATATGAGTAATCAAAACCAGTCTACAATTCTAATTTTTGAATTAGACCATGATAAACTAGACCAACGAAAAAACATTGTGAAGAAAATGAAGAAAGAAGCTCATGTAAAAGAATTTAAACAGTTAGATGATGCGAGACGTAATCAATTCTTACAAAGTGAAATCAAAAAGAGAAACATTGTGATGAGCCATTCAGCACTTGAAGAGTGTAAGTATCGGATGGGTTCTTCAATGAGTAAAATTATGCAAGAATTAGATAAACTAGCAACGTATAGCCTGAAGATAGAAAAGGAAGATGTCATGGCTTTAGTGCAACGTCCTTTAGAAGACAATGTATTTGATATGTTTAATGCATTGATTGCTCAAAACTTTAAAAAAGTATACCAATTGTGGAAAGACTTTGATTCTCAAAATCAAGAAGTGATTGCATTGATTGCTTTATTGGCTAGCCAATACCGCTTCTTACAACAAGTAAAAGTATTGGATCACGAAGGGTTTAGTAAGAGTGAAATTACAAAAGAGTTGAAAGCACATCCGTTTCGTGTAGAAAAAACGTTAGCGATGTGTCATAAGATAAAAATGAAAACATTGAATACAGTATTGTATGATTTAGCAGATTTAGACCAACGTATTAAAAGTGGTCGTATTGATAAAAAATTAGGTTTCGAATTATTTTTAGTTCAGAAGGGGAATTTATGAAATCATTAACAGAATTATACCGAGTAGGACCAGGTCCTTCAAGTTCGCATACATTAGGACCACAACGTGCATGTAGCATGTTTATGGGCGATTTAAGCGATGTAGATTATTATGAAGCGCATTTATATGGGTCATTATCTTTAACGGGTAAAGGGCATTTAACAGACTATATTATAGAGAAGACGTTTTCTCCCACACCATGTAATGTAATCTTTCAAAAAGAATCATTATCACATCCCAATACCATGATATTGAGAGCATTTAAGAATCAATCATGTATTAAGGAATGGACTGTGTATAGCGTTGGTGGTGGAGCAATCGAGATAGAGGGTGGAAACCTTGAAAAAACAAGTGGAGAAGATGTTTATCCACATAAATATTTTGAAGAAATTAAACAATATTGTATAGAGAATGAATATTCACTTGTCGATTATGTGAATAAATTTGATCCTATTACAGACTATATAAATGATATTTTTGATCAAATGATTAAAACAGTAGATGACGGATTAAAAGCAACAGGTGTATTACCTGGTCGCTTACAATTACAAAGAAGTGCAAAGAACTTATTCGAAATAGCAAATAAAATGGATCAAGATGAACGTAGTAAAATGTTAGTTTCTTCATATGCGTATGCAGCAGCAGAACAAAATGCAAGTGGAGGAATCACCGTAACAGCGCCAACTCTTGGAGCAAGTGGAGTACTACCAGCACTGATGTATTATTATCATGTGAATAAAGGAATTTCCAAACAAGTGCTTACAGATTCATTAAAAGTAGGAGGATTATTTGGAAATATAATCAAACACAATGCAACTATCTCAGGAGCAAAAGGCGGGTGCCAAGCAGAGATTGGTGCCGCATGTAGTATGGGAAGTGCAGCTGTTTCTATTATTAATGAAATGAATTTAGAAGCAATTGAATACAGTGCAGAAATGGGAATGGAACATCATTTAGGATTGACGTGCGATCCTGTTGGAGGATACGTTATGATTCCTTGTATTGAAAGAAATGCAGTAGCAGCGTTACGTTGTATCGACAGTGCTTTCTTATCTAAACATTTAAGTTGTATTAGAAAAAATAGAGTTAGCTTTGATATGGTAGTAAATACCATGAATTACACAGGTAAAAAAATAGCCGTGGAATTAAAAGAAACATCACTTGGTGGATTAGCAACGGTGGTACCATTACGTAGTGAGTAATAAAAAAAGAAGTTTTCCTTTTACAAGGAGAACTTCTTTTTAATAATTAAGTATGAATGAAAATGAATATAAAAAAAGTAGACTAATAAGTCTACTTTTAATATTTGACTAAGCGATTGCGTTTACAGATTTTGCTAAACGAGCTTTTTGTCTACTAGCGTAATTTTTGTGGTAAATTTTGTTTACTACAGCTTTATCTAATTTAGAATTTACAAGAGCTAAAGTAGCTACTGCAAGATCTTTA
The DNA here is from genome assembly GCA_947036815.1 of uncultured Erysipelotrichaceae bacterium. Taxonomy (GTDB): domain Bacteria; phylum Bacillota_I; class Bacilli_A; order Erysipelotrichales; family Erysipelotrichaceae; genus CAMQRS01. The sequence goes on along the minus strand of CAMQRS010000002.1, from coordinate 7,508 downwards.
TCAGCAGCATCAATAGCAGCTTTAAGAGCTTTGATTGATGTTCTAAGGCTAGATTTTTGAGAAGAAACAGCTAGGTTTCTTTTGTTGTTTGTAATTACACGTTTCTTTTGTGATTTAATGTTAGGCATTCCTACACCTCCTAATTTATGTGCTTTAAAATTATAACAAACCTTTTATAAAAAAGCAATAAAACCTTTAAAATTTACCATACTATTTGCTAGGAGGGTTAATATGCAACTAAGAACCGATTTTTGTGATGAATTAATAAGCGAAGAATTCATCGATGAAAGTATAGAATATCATAAAATAAGCTATGAGAATGGAATTATCACAAGTATTAAAGTAAAAGATGAAGAAAATACGTTAGAAAAAGAAATAGGGGATTACATCACCATTTCAATTGATAATATTGATGACTATGAATCACGCTGTGTCGTGAAAGAAACAGTAGTCGAATATATTAAATATTTAATGGAGGCAATTCAAAAACCACTGCATAAAGTGTTTGTGGTAGGACTGGGAAATCAAAGTGTTGTATGTGATGCACTAGGTCCTAAATGTGTGGATCAAATCGTGGTAACTTCGCATTTGATTAGAGAAGGTATTATTGATAAAGAAGAGTATACGGATGTAAGTGCGATTGCATTTGGTGTCATGGGACAAACCGGAATAGAAAGTCACGATTTAATTAAAACAAGTGTAGATATGATTAAACCAGATGTGATTATTGTGATTGATGCATTAATGACTAGTAGTATAGAACGTTTAAACAAGGCTATTCAATTAAATAATATTGGGATTAAGCCAGGAGCTGGAATTGGAAATCATCGAAAACCACTGGATGAAAAAACATTAAATGTTCCTATTATCACGATAGGAGTTGCTACCGTAACTAGTTTAAGAGCCATCTGCAAAGATAAAGAATTAGAAATCAAACTAGAAGATGATGAGAATTTAATTGTTACACCGAAAAGTATGGATAAAGAACTATTGTATCTAAGTGAAATCATAGGAGAAGCAATCAATCAAAGTGTACATAAAAATTACGATCGATTATAGTCTATAAATATAAATGATGCATATACTTTATTGAGGTGGAGTATTGGCAAAGAAAATTCAGATTTTATTAAAGTTATGCATTGTTACATATTTGTTATTGATATCTCCTTTTTTTGTGCAGGTGAAAGAATATATTTTTGAAGTCTCTTCCTACCTTTCAACGGCGGTCTACGATCATTCATTACTTATTGAAGAAATAGCGATCAAAGATAGATTAAACTTATTGAGTGTTAATCAATCAATTATATTAAGTGATGAACAAGGAAGTACGCTACTCGATAGTAACTATGTTGAGGCGAAGCCTGGAAAAGATGAAAATATATCAGTGAATGACGGTTCAAAAAAAGTATATATTTATAACACGCATCAATCCGAAGAATACGCAGATGAAAAAGGGGTTGTAGAAGCAAGTATATATTTAGCAAACTTACTACAAGAAGCAGGGATACAAGTTGTCTACGAAAGTAATGAAATGGCGACGTATTTAAATGAGCGTGGATTGGACTATAACTCTAGTTATCAAGCAAGTAACTTTTACTTAAATGAAGCACTCGTAAACTTTCAAGGATTTGATCTCGTCATTGACTTTCATCGAGATAGCGTACCAAGAGAGAATACCTTTGTTGAAATCGATGGGACATCCTATGCAAAAATGATGTTTGTTGTGGGAAACTTATCAACCAATCAGGAACATATCACAGGACTCTCTAATCAATTAAAAGACTTAGTGAATCAAAACTTATCAGGAGTAATTAAAGAAACCTTTATTAGAGAGGCTTACTACAATCAATCTGTGTATGAAAATATGGTCCTAGTGGAAATGGGTAGTGAAAATAATAACTATGAAGAAGTACTAAATTCGACAGAATTATTGGCTAAAGCTATCATACAATATTTAGGGTGATACTATGAAACGATTTTGTTATGATTGTATGTTGTTGTTTATTATTATTGTGATTGGTTTGAGTTTAACTCAAACCAATGAAGTTGTACTACAAGAAGATCTAATTCAGTATGAAACTCAATTAGAAAAAAAAGACGCTGAAAAGAGTGAAGAAAAAGTAGCAACTAAGGAGCACTCACAAACAAATGAAAATCAAGCATCGCTTATGGCTAAGGGGATGTCAGAAGTAATTCGCTATAGTTTTAGTGCAGGCGTTAAAGTCATTTATTTGTTTTTTGAAAATATTATGAACTAATATACAGATAAAGCAAGATTCTTTTGCTTTTTTTTGTATTTTCGCTATAATTATTATAGTTTGAAAAGGAGTGAGTTAAATGCGTATTGTTTTTATGGGAACGCCAATATTTGCGACGGCTATATTGAAACAGTTAATAGACGATAAATATGATGTTGTGGGTGTTGTATCACAACCAGATAAAAAAGTGGGTAGAAAACAAATCGTTACCTTTACTCCAGTTAAGGAAGTAGCAGTTGAATATGGAATAGAAACATTTCAACCAATAAAAATTAAAGACGGGTTGGGTAAGATTAAAGAGTGGAATCCTGATTTAATTGTTACTTGTGCATATGGACAAATGATTCCAGAGAGCATCTTAAATTATCCAGTACATGGAAGTTTAAATGTACACGCTTCACTATTACCTAAACTTAGAGGAGGAGCACCTATTCATAAAGCATTAATATATGGTTATGAAGAAACAGGTGTATCTATTATGCGAATGGTAAAACAAATGGATGCAGGTGCTTATATGTTACAAGAAAAGGTAACTATACAAATAGAAGATAATCAACCAAGTTTACATGATAAGTTACAAGCATGTGGACAACAAGCAATTGCAAAAGCAATTCCAATGTTAATAGAAGGTAAAGCGATATTTGTTGCACAAGATGAAGCACAAGTGAGTTATGCTTACAACATTAGTAAAGATGAAGAATATGTAGATTGCAACAAAGATGTATTAGAAGTATATAATCATATTCGAGGATTGATTGGATGGCCGGTTGGCTATATCATAATTCAAGATAAAAAGATTAAAATTCATGAAGTAGCATATAGTGATGTAACATCAAATGCAACTATAAATACATTGTTTGTAGAAAATAAAAAGTTATATTTAGTATGTCTTAATGGTTGCATTGAATTAACACAATTGCAACTAGAAGGTAAGACTAAATGTAATGCAACTGATTTTATGAATGGTGCAGGACGTAAATTTATTAGTTAAGAAAGAGGTATATAATGAATCAAAAAAATATTAGAAATTTTTCTATTATCGCTCATATTGACCATGGGAAATCCACGTTGGCTGATCGTATTTTAGAATTAACAGATACAGTACAACGAAGAGAGATGAAAGCACAACTTTTAGACTCAATGGATTTAGAGAGAGAAAGAGGAATTACTATTAAGTTAAATGCAGTACAATTGCAGTATAACGCACTTGATGGGGAAACTTATATATTTCATCTAATCGACACTCCAGGACATGTGGACTTTACATACGAAGTGTCACGTTCTTTAGCAGCCTGTGAAGGTGCTGTTTTAGTTGTAGATGCAGCGCAAGGAATTGAAGCACAAACATTAGCAAATGTGTATTTAGCGTTAGATAATGAATTGGAAATATTACCAGTTATTAATAAAATAGATTTACCAAGTGCACAACCAGAAGTTGTGCGAAAAGAAATAGAAGAGATTATTGGATTAGATGCTTCTTATGCACCATTAATTAGTGCGAAGAGTGGACTAAACGTAAGAGATGTATTAGAAGCTGTTGTGAAGTATGTACCAGCACCTACTGGGGATATAAATGCACCATTACAAGCATTAGTGTTTGATTCTCTATATGACTCTTACAGAGGGATTATCGCCTTTGTAAGTATTAAAGAAGGACAAGTAAAAGTAGGAGATACCATCCGCTTTATGGCTACTGGTGCTGAATATGAAGTACTAGAGTTAGGGATTAGAAATCCAAAAGAAGTGAAAAAAGAAAAATTAGTATGTGGAGAAGTAGGGTGGATTAGTGCCGCTATTAAATCTATACAAGATGTAAGTGTAGGAGATACAATCACATTAAAAGAAAATCCTTCAACGATTCCATTACAAGGATATAGAGATATGAATTCAATGGTATATTGTGGATTATATCCAATTGATAATGCCAAATATAATGATTTAAGAGAATCATTAGAAAAACTACAATTAAATGATGCAAGTTTAAACTTTGAACCTGAATCATCACAAGCGTTAGGATTTGGATTTAGATGTGGATTCCTTGGATTATTACATATGGATGTTGTTCAAGAAAGAATAGAAAGAGAATACAATATTGATTTAATAGCTACATCACCTTCGGTTATCTATGATGTATATTTAACTGATGGATCGAATATTCGTGTGGATAATCCAGCAATGTTACCAGATGCTCAAAAAATAGATCGTATAGAAGAACCTTATGTAAAAGCAAGTATTATGGTTCCTAATGATTATGTAGGACCTATTATGGAACTTTGTCAGAAGAAACGTGGAATATATATTGATATGGTATATATCGATGCGACTCGTATGAATTTAATATATGAATTGCCATTAGGGGAAATTGTATTTGATTTCTTTGATCGCTTAAAATCAGTGTCTAAAGGATATGCTTCTTTCGATTATGAATTAATTGGTTATCAATCAAGTCACCTAGTAAAAATGGATATCTTATTAAATGGAGAAATGGTCGATGCATTAAGTATTATTGTACATCGTGACTTTGCTTATAATAGAGGAAATGCCATGACTACTAAATTGAAAGGATTAATTTCTAGACATCAATTTGAAATACCTATTCAAGCTGCAATCGGTGGTAAGATCATTGCTCGTACAACAATTAAAGCAGTACGTAAAAATGTATTAGCTAAATGTTACGGGGGAGATATTTCTCGTAAGAAAAAATTATTAGAAAAACAAAAAGAAGGTAAGAAACGTATGAAGTCAGTAGGAAGTGTAGAGGTTCCTCAAGAGGCGTTCATGGCAGTATTATCTATGGATGAAGATTAATCAGATACCTATTAAAATAATCTATTAGTAGTTACTTATACATTGCTAATAGAAGAATAGAGGAAGATATGAAATTAAATGTTTCATATCTTTTTTTATGAATTATAATGAATCAAAGAATTTAAGAAATGGAGGTATATATATGGCTTCAAGTATCGACTTTGTAGAGTATGTGTGTGAACAAATGTCAGCGAGTGGTATCATTACATATAAAAAGATGTTTGGTGAATTTGGTGTATATTGTAACACCAAATTTATAGGTTTAATTTGTGATAACCAGTTATTTATTAAAAAGACGGAGTCGGGAGAAAAATTGTTGCCGAATTGTCCAGAAGCATCTCCCTACCCAAATGCAAAATCACATTTTCTAATCGAATTTATTGAAGATTCAGAATTATTAGTTACACTTCTTGAACATATGTGGGATGAATTACCATTTCCAAAGCCTAAGAAGGTGAAAGTAAAGGAAATGATAGCGGATTAGTAATTACTTTATTCTTGTAACTGGAGCGTAGTTTAAGAGATAGTTAGGGTGTAATTACCAGAATCGAAAGAGTTTCTTCATGTAATCTAAAATAGACTTACTTTATCATGATGCGATAATTTTCGTTTTTTTGTATTTCTAGCATGTAATTTTTTTAAAATAAATCCTCCGATGGTAGAATGAAAAAAATTACTATCGGAGGATTTTTACTATTAGTGAAAATGAATTATAAAGGAGTATGGTCTCACATCTCCTACAGTTATTACGAATGCACTCAAAGCTCTTTAAGGAGAAACACGACAAGAAGTGATGGATGCATAATTCAATGAATAAACGGCTATGAACAATATCGTCATAAAACTTCTATCGCAAAGTTTCTAAAACGTACGTTATCTCAAAAAAAATAAGTAAATATATAATCAGTAGCAATGAGAGATAATGGAATTTTGAAAAGATTATTACATATGTAATAATAATTGCGTTATGAAGATTATTAATCTATAATTAAACATAGATATAAGAATGTACTAGTATATGCATCTAAAAAAAACATATTGGATGATCATTAAGGGGAGATAAGATATGAATATTCTAAGAAGAGCATGGATTAGTATTACAAGAAGAAAGAGTAATAGTATTGCTATGTTTTTATTGGTTTTCACTTTAGCAAACGTATTATTGATTACATTAACTGTAAATAATTCAATAAAAAACACAAAAGAAGTAGTATTGAATCAATTTCCACCTGTCGTAGATATTGATTATAATCATGAAAATTATGATGCGAAGACACCTGATTTGACTTTGGATAAAGTAGAGACATTATATGATATATCAAAAGATATAGTGAGAAGCTATGATTATGCATTAAATACTACGATTTATAAAACAGAAAATACTAAACATTCTTATATATCCGATAACATGGATTCTTTGAATGAAATAGAGGTTCTTATTTATGCGGAAGGTACTCAGCTATCATCAACAAGCTTAGTCGAAAGAGAAGAGGCAAAATTAATTGATGGAAAAGGGTTTAGCGAGGATGACATAATAAATGGAAGCGCTAAAGTAATTGTTTCAAAGCAATTCGCCGAGGCTAACGCATTAGATGTAGGAACCTTCATGTCACTTGATGATACTCGTTATGATTCTTATGTAGTCGGTGGTGGAGAATTTGTTCAAGGTGAACTTGTTTTTTCAGAAGCGATAGAATTAGAAGTAGTTGGTATTATTGAAATTAAAGAAATAGAAGACTTTCTAAAAGAGCAAAGCACAAAAGAAAGTAAAGATTTAGCAAAAACAAATGAAATTCAAAGATTAGCGGATCAAGTATATACACCAAATAATTTTATTGAACCTATTATAGAAGCAAAAGAAGAACTGCGTTTTGCAAGATTTACGGAAAAGGAAAAAGGATCAGAATATTCTCAGTTTGATAATATTAGCCCTGAGTTTATATTAAAAGATATGAAGTATTTAGATGAATTTACCAAGTATGCAAAAGCAGAATATAATGAAAAGGATTTCACTATTAGTAGTGCTGCAAGCGAATATGAAACAGTAGCGAAACCATTGAATTCTATGTCTAGTTTATTAGATTTAGTTTTTAAAATCACGATTGTATCAAGTATATTGATTATTACTTTAACTTTAATTCTTTTTATGTATTTTAGAAAACAAGAAATGGGTATTTTACTTGCGTTAGGTGAAAAACACGAAAAAATATTCATGCAATTATTAATAGAAACGTTATTAATAGCTATTGTTGCGACAACGTTAGCTATATTCACATCAATTATTTTCTCTAATATGCTAATGGAAGATACTATAAATTCATTGATGAATGCTGATGTGAGTAATATATATATACCTTATGATTCTGGATTTGGATTAGATGCAGAAACGATAGCTCAACAATATCAAGGTGGATTTGGTATCATGACAATTGTTGTCTTCTA
>CAMQRS010000001.1 GCA_947036815.1 uncultured Erysipelotrichaceae bacterium | reverse complement strand
TCATAAAAAAATGAACCTCCTAAATTGGTTGTCCAACTTTTGGGGTTCATTTCATATGCTTAGAATAATCCTGTTATATTTCCTGCTTCGTCAATATCCATTTTATTTGCTGCCGGTGTTTTTGGTAATCCAGGCATTGTCATCACACTTCCTGTTAATGCAACAACAAATCCTGCTCCTATGCTTACTCTAAATTCTTTAATTGTGATTGTGAATCCTTTAGGTGCTCCAAATATTTTCGCATCATCTGTTAATGAAGTAGGTACTTTAGCCATACAGATTGGCATTTTATCCCATCCATGTTTAGTTAAGTTCGCTAATTGTTCTTGCGCTTCTGGTGTATATGCTACATCTTTTGCTCCATAACATGTTTGTGCTATTTTCAATATTTTTTCTTCCACGCTATCTTCTACTTCGTAAAGATAAGCAAATTCGTTTTCTTCCTCAACTAAAGTAAGTAATTGGCTCGCAAGATCCAATGCTCCTGCTCCCCCTTTTTCCCACACTTGAGATAAAGACATTGGATGATTGTGTTCTTTACACCATGCACTTAATGCTTCAACTTCTTCTTTTGTATCACTAGAGAATTCATTAATCGCAACTACGTATGGTAAGTTGAATGATTGTATTGTTTCGATATGTTTTGCAAGGTTTGCACATCCGTCTAATAAGGCCTCCACATTTTCATTTGTTAATTCTTCGTATGCAACTCCACCATGTTGTTTTAAGGCACGTACCGTAGCTACAATAACTACCGCATTTGGATGTAATCCAGCAAAACGACATTTAATATCTAAGAATTTTTCAGCCCCTAAATCCGCTCCAAAACCAGCTTCTGTAATTACGTAGTCTGCTAATTTCAAACATGTTTTAGTTGCTAATACGCTATTACAACCATGTGCTATATTCGCAAATGGTCCTCCATGGATTAACACTGGATTGTTTTCTAACGTTTGAACTAAGTTTGGTTTAATCGCATCTTTCATTACCATTGCCAGTGCTCCAGATATATCTAAATCACGTACATAAATTGGTGTACCAATTGTACTATATCCAATTAATATTTTAGATAAGCGCTCTTTTAAATCTTCTAATGAAGAAGCCAAACATAAAATAGCCATTACTTCACTCGCTACCGTAATATTGAATCCATCTTTTCTTTCCACACCATTAAACTTAGAACCTTGTCCTACCGTAATATCTCTTAAGTTACGATCATTCATATCAATCACACGTTTGAATACAATATTATGTAAATCAATATCTAACGCATTTCCTTGATGAATGTGATTATCTAAACAAGCACTAATCAAGTTATTACAAGTAGTGATTGCATGCATATCCCCAGTAAAATGTAAGTTAATATCTTCCATCGGTACTACTTGTGCATATCCTCCACCAGCTGCTCCCCCTTTTAATCCAAACACAGGACCTAAACTAGGTTCACGTAAGGCAACCATTGCTTTTTTCCCTAACTGACAAAAAGCATCATTCAAACCAACTGTTGTTGTTGATTTTCCTTCTCCTGCTTTCGTTGGATTAATGGCAGTCACTAAAATAAGTTTACCATCTTTTTTATCTTGATTATTCTTCAATACATCTAAAGAAATTTTTGCTTTATCTTTTCCATATACCTCTAAATCATCCACTGAAATACCTGCTTTCAATGCTATTTCTTGTATCGGTAGTAACGTTGCTTCTTGAGCAATTTGTAAATCTGTTTTTGCCATTGTGAATCTCCCATTATTTCTCCTTCATATTTTACTTTATTTTTAGTTTATATACAATTATTTATATAAAAAAACACTCCCTTTTCAAAGAGTGTCCTAGATTTACTATTCATCATCTAGACTAACTAGCTTAGATCGTACCTTATAATCAGGCATATAATGCTCTATGACATGGTAGAACTTAGGTGAATGATTGGGTTGTATAAAGTGTACAAATTCATGCAATACTACATATTCTAAAAATGCTTTGGGATAATGAAGCATTCTTGTATTCAACGTGATTTGATGTTTACTTGGCATACAACTCCCCCATCTTCCCTTCATACTTCGATATTTAATCGTAGGATATTCGAATCCATAGACACTTAATTGCTCATATATCACTTGTACGACTGCTTCAAAGTCAATTTGACATCGCTTAATTATATACTGTTCAAGTAATTGATTTGCATCCTTACCCATACGATAATAGACAATGATTTCATCATCACTTACTTCTACCTTATTCACATTACTTTCAATGATACTCATCTTTAGTTTCTTATCATATAAATAGAAGTATGGATCATTCACATTCGTAAAGATACGATTAATTTTTTGAATCTGTTTTTGTTGTTTCTGAATAATCCAACCTATTTTCTCTAATACAAAGTCATCTATCTTTTGTAGTGGTACATATTCATTCGCACTCACAATAATGTGCGCTTGTTCCTCAATACGTAGTGTTATGTTTTTCACTTTCTTATAGTGAATTTGATATGTTATTTTATATTTCTCATTTTGAATGGTTCTTGTTTCTGTTTTCATCCTTATAGAGTAATGCAATGACTACAAAAATGCAATCTTTTATGTTACTATAGGGACATGAAAAAAATTAACCCCTTCCCAAATTCACTGGATAACAAACGTTATCACACTTGGAATTACTATTTAAAACAAACCTTTCAATCCAAAGTATTTAAAGTATCGTTAAATGCGAACTTTTCATGTCCCAATCGGGATGGTACTTGTGGGTATGGTGGTTGTGTCTTCTGTGGTAGTTTAGGTAGCGGTGAATACGCAGGAAATATTCACGATGATTTAAATGCACAGTATGAAAACATCAAACAAGTAATGCTTAGAAAATGGCCTACTGGAAAACCACTAGCGTACTTTCAAGCCTATACGAATACTTATGCATCACTAGATACATTAAAAGAAGTGTTTACTCCTTTTGTTGAAAAAAGTGATAACCTAGGAATTGCTATTGCTACTCGTGCAGATTGTTTAGAAGATGATAAAATCGCATACTTAGAATCTCTTTGTGATACCAAAGAAATATGGATTGAACTAGGTCTACAAAGTATCTATGATGAAACTGCTACGTTTTGTAATCGAGGACACGATTATGCAACCTTTGTTGATTGTATCCAACGATTATCAGGAACTCGTTTAAAAGTATGTGTCCACTTAATTAATTCATTGCCTTATGAAACACAAGACATGATGATTGAAAGTGCCAAAGCACTTGCGTGCTTACCAATACACGCACTTAAGATTCATATGTTACATATCTGTGAAGGTACACAACTAGCAATGAAACATAAGAAACAACCCTTCACACTTCAAACAAGAGATGAGTATATCGATACAGTCATCAAACAATTAGAAGTCATCCCAAGTAATATGGTCATTCAACGATTGACTGGCGATGGTGTAGCTGATGACTTAATCGCTCCTACTTGGTCTTTAAACAAGACGACCATCTTAAATGATATAGACAAAGAAATGGTTATACGTAATACATGGCAAGGTAAATATGCAAAGGCTCACTAACAGAGCCTTTTTTAATTGTTTCTACAAATAGTGTAATTTCTTTCCTTTACGTCTCTTGTAGAACGTAAAGCGTATTTTCATAATGACAAACTTTTAAATTTACGATATGATATACGTATAATCAAAAACTAGGAGTCATTATGAAAAAACAAAGTGTCCTATTAATACCTATTATTTTTATTTTATGTACTCTTATGATGAGAGTAAATACAAGTACCCATACATACTCTTCAACAACTGATAACAGTTTAGAAGAATATATCATCACTACGGATCACACGGATGAGGTAAAAAGTATTCAGGTTAGCTACGATGGTGATTTTTCAGAACCCATAACTAATCGAAACATGCCTGCCATCAAATCGACTATTGAAACAATGTATATAAATGTCGATGGTGTGAGTATCGATGTGGACAATTCTTCACTTGGCGAGTCTTTTGTGAATATAGATATTTTGATAGATATCAATGCTTATGACTTCGAAAATGATCAATTGAATTATTTTTCTAAATTAGAAAATGATAATACCGCACAGATCACATTAGATGAACTGGATGAAATGTTTGAAAAAGAATCATATCAACAAGATTAAATACACCAATGTAGGAGCGTTAACAATGCGGTTAGCGCTCTTTTCTATATATAAAAAAGAAGCAAATGTCCTGTCTACGTAATGTAGCGAACTTTACTTCTGTTTATTTTATATACTAGTGGCTATATCCACATTTTGGACATACACCATTTTTATTTAACGCTATTCCACAAAGAGGACAACGATCAATATTATTATTTGTCGTAAAATCAGCTGACGCAATATTCACACCGCTAGTAAATGTTATTTTAGCGATATTTAATTTATCTTTAAGAAGACTATAAACAATTTTAATCATTCCTTCTACAGTCATCGTTTCTTTAGTAACAACTAAACGACAATCTGGATAAGCTGTTGCAAGTTCATTTTTGAAAGCTTCACCCTTCATTTGGTTCTGAGGAGTCCCATTGATAAGGTTAGTTTCTTCATATACTTTAAGGATTGCTGGCAACATTGGATCGTCTTCTCTTAAGATTAAGGCATGATCAAAATTTTTCAAAAGAGACCAAGCTGTTTTTTGAATTTCGTTACAAGGGAATACCATGTTCACTCCTTCATTAACAGAATCTTCTACTTCAATAGTTAAAATACCTGTATGCCCGTGAAGGTATTGAGCCTCCCCTTTAAATCCATAAAATCTATGTGCGTATTGTAAATCTAATTTTGTACTGCTTCTCATAATTAATCTCCTTTTTCATTTAATATGAATTACAAATTTTAAGTTTTTGTATAAACTGGTTAGCTATTTCTTACAATCAGGACAAATGCCTTTGAACATAATATCATGACAACTAAATTCAAATCCTTTAGAATCTTTTATAGATTTTTCTAAGTCTTCCATATACTCCATTTCAACATCAAACACTTTTCCACAAGAGGTACACTTGATATGATAGTGTTTCAATATTCTATGATCAAAACAATCAGCACCATCAGGTATCTCAATTTTGTGAATGTAATTTTCATTTGCTAGAGAATTTAGGTTGCGATATACTGTTCCTCTGCTAATACTAGGATGTTTCTTCGCTATTTCTTCGTATACTTCATCGGCAGTGGCATGATTTTTTAATGCCTGAACTGCTTCTAGTATCAATGCTCTTTGTACGGTATTTCTTTTTAAAGTCAAAATATTTTTTCCTTTCTTATCGATAACATGTCCTATTAAGGATTATATACTGATTCTTGTTGTGTGTCAAGCATTCATTCCATTACATTGAAATCAACGCGTTTACATTTTAGTAGATTCATATATATACATATGAATTTTGCCACAAAAGGCGTATTTGTAGTGTATAAATCCTATTATCAAGCTTTGATTACTTTTCCACACACCTCTTCTATTTTGAAACAAACTTCACCATCATTATGTTCTGCTAACCAATCTCTCATATATTGGTAATAATTCATTTATTTCTTTATATTAGTATACAAAAAGAGGCGACAACTGTGGTGTTGGCACCTCTCTAATACATGATTGATAAATACTTATATAATAGAATTGTTATCTAAGTCAAGAAGTTGAATAACTCTTTTTTGAAGAAATCCCTCAATTGCCTTAATCCTTTTACTAGGTAAATTATAAGAAGGATGTAACTTGAATTTAAAGTTGATCATTTTTCTTAACTGTAGTCTTTGTTTATCACTTATAAAAGAGCGAGCTAAATCTATAAATGGAACATTATAATATGACGTTCTTGTTTTCGAATATGCTTCAAGATCATCAAAATAGTTTGGCATTGCTGCATGGAATAGTGATAACCCATTATCAAATATAGGCGCAAAAGAAATTGGTTTATTTATCTGATTATCCACTAATAAACCGAAGTTTCCATAGTGACGATCTTGATTACAAATTAATGAATCAAAAATTAACATATCAACAAAGTCATTATAAAACTGTTCATTCAATGACTTTAAGTATTCCCCTACTTCATAGATTGATTTATCTTTTACAAAGTCAAATATTTGAACATAAGAAGTATTTATATCGGTAAACAGTTCACATTTCGAACACACTTCACCCTTCCATTTTGAAAGATCATAACTGACATGGTTTAATCCCATACGTTCAGCAATTTGAGAGGCATAAAACTCAGAATAAGGTTCAAATCCTGTATTAATTCCACCAGAAGTACCGCCTTTATACAAGTAGGTATGTCCTTGTAAATTACGCCACCCTTTTCGAAGCATCCCATTTGTTGTAAACTCTGGAGAAGATGAAAAACCTTTGGCATTAACACTTCCATAACCAGTATACGCAATTAAAGATAATGCTTTTTCGAATTTGTTTTCAAACAAATTGAAATCTTCAAATTCCCCTTCAAATCCATATTCTACTATCCAATAACTATCTATAAAAGATAACCCCTTACAAGTATTTATGATGCTTATTGTATCACTTTGAGAACTTCCTGTTTTCGCAAGCAAAGCATCAACAAATTCACGATGTTTAGGAATTACTCTACGTTTAAGCCAAGACATTAACCCCTTATTTGATACATCTAATCCAATAGGGAATAAGTGCTTATTCTCTTCATTTATCTCGTTAATTTCACAATATTGCCCCTTAATTCCATCATCAACGTATGTAAATGAAAGCAGTGAATAATTAAACATTTTTAATATATAACGCATTTTAACACCCTTTCTTTTATTTCATATACATAGAATTATTCTTTCTTATAGTTTACCTTATTTAAAACAATTTTAATATGTTAATATTTTATTTCCTTTTTTTGGAATATGTAAATACTTTATGTCCCTCGTATTTTTCAATCTTTACCATCGGTTCTAATTCCTTGATTCGTTTCCATGTTGCTGGCATCGTACCTCGTGTTTCCACTGCTCCTGCGCTGCATGCAACACTAAGCTTAATCATCTCTTCTATTCCATAGTTATGATCCAATGCGAACGCGAACGCTGCTATCATCGCATCTCCAGCTCCCACACTTGAATGTGCTTCTACCTGTAGACCTTGTGCATAATAGACTGCTTCTTCACTTAAAAAATACGCACCCTCTGCCCCCATAGAAATAACAACATGTTCAATTCCTTGAGTGATAAATAGTTTTGCTTTTTCAACAATAACTTCATCCTCTATCGATTCATCTAAATTGAAATACTGACACAATTCATATTTATTTGGCTTAATCAGCATTGGTTTAGCTTTTATTCCATTCGCAAACAACTCTTTATCAGCATCAATAATGACTCGTGCACCCTTTTGCTTTACATAGGTAGCTAACTCTTCATAGATGGTTGGTTGCACCCCTATTGGTGCACTTCCACTAAATACAACGATATCTCGCTCATGAACTAGCTTTGCCAATGTATTCTTTAAGCGATTAATATCATCTGTACAAATAGTTGGACCACTTTCATTCAACTCCGTTAGATTCATAGTTGCATCTAAGAGTTTAAGATTGATCCGTGTATTCCCTTCAATGGTTACCATCTCATGTTTGATGTTATCGTCATTCAATGCACTTATAATGAAAGATCCATTACTACCCGCACAAAATCCAGTAGCGATTGATTCAGCATCTAATTGTTGTAGTGTCTTAGATACATTAATCCCTTTTCCACCAGCATTTATTATTATATTATCTAAACGATTTAAGCCATTCAATACTAATTTATCAATACGCACTGTCTTATCAATGGCTGGATTTAAAGTTACCGTTATAATCATATAGTTCACTTCCTTTATGTTTTTTTGAAATCGTATCTAGTTCATTACTAGTATAGAATAAACGACACGTAGTTACAATATATATACTTCTAAGTTCAAACAGCTATTCTGTATGTAAAACACAAAAAAACTCTCTATGTGTCTGCATAAAGAGTATAGCGTATAGATTTACATAATTAGGTAGATAAATCCACCAACAGCTCCAGATCCTGCAATAATTAACATGGGATCCCACTTATACTTTTGTAGTAACACTAATGAAACACCAAACAATCCCAACGCAACCACATCCATATATTCTATGTTTAATGAAATGGGATTATCTTGCCATACTGCAAGGATAAACATAGATACTCCTGCCGATGCAATCAGTGCAACAACACTTGGTCTAAGTCCTGCTAGTATTCCTTGAATTACTTTTAAATTTTTGTATTTAAAATATACAAATGCAAGTGCTGACACAATAATACAAGAAGGTACGATATTCCCAATTGTCGCTACGATTGCTCCTGGCAATCCTGCAATACGAATCCCTACAAATGTTGCTAGGTTTACCGCAATCGGTCCCGGTGTCATTTGAGAAATAGTAATTAAATCACTAAATTCATTTAAGGTAAGCCATCCATGAATATCTACTACTTGTTCCTGTAATAAGGGAATGGCTGCCATTCCGCCACCAAAACTAAATACTCCTACCAATAAGAAGCTTAAAAATAAGTCTTTATACATATTAAACATCCCTCGGCTTTCTAAATGATTTTATTGCACCCACGAATCCACATGCGATCACAATAAAGAATATATTAATTTCAAATATATATGTAGCCATAAAAGAGGCAAGCATTAATCCTATATAGACGATATCTTTTTCTTTTACTATCGTTCCACCCAAGCTCCATACTACATTCACAATAATGGCAGCTACTCCAGCGTTCATTCCTTTTAATACTGCATTTACTACTACATTTTCTCTAAATGCTGTATAAAATAATGAGATAATCGACAATGTAAATAACGGAGGTAATATCGTTCCTAGGATACTGATAAATGCTCCTGTTTTCCCTGCTACTCTAAACCCTAATAAAATAGCTGCATTTACTGCTACCGGTCCAGGCGCTGCTTGCGCTATTGCTGTTAGGTTCATCATTTCTTCTTCATCTATCCATTCTAAATCATCCACAAACTGTTTTTTCATCAACGGGATAATGACATACCCACCACCAAAAGTAAAAGCACTTAGGCGTAATGTGGATGTAAACAATTTAAGACAAGTGCTTTTTTTTGACATAATTGAACTCCCTTTTTCAACCATTTTATTACCTTGATAACGAGCGGTTTTATTCCTATATTATACCATTTTTTACGCAAAAAGTACAGCGCTAACCCTTCGGTTAACACTGTACTTTCGTCTCTTTTTTATATTATAAAGTTGCTCCAAAATCACTTACTAATGCTTGTCCTGTAATCGGTTTTGACTCATCACTAGCTAGGAATAACGCGATATTTGCGACATCCATTGCACTGCAATATCCAACACCTAAATCATTGTGTTTCATCATTGCACCCATCACATTCATATCCAATTTAGATTGGTCTATAGAAGATGTCATTGGCGTAATAATTGAACCTGGGCAAATCGCATTACAACGTATTTTTTTAGTTGCATATACAAGTGCTGTATGTTTTGTTACACCGATCATCGCTGCTTTACTTGCCACATATGATGCTCCACCTGTTCCAAATACTCCTGCAACAGAATCTACATTCACAATAGATGCACCTTGTGTCATGTAAGCTAATGCTTCACGCATACATTGCATAGTACCTTTTGTATTAATATCAATTACTTTATTAAAATCATCATTTTCAAAATCTGCAATACTCAATAAGTTTTTATCTAAAACACCGGCATTATTAATAAGAATATCAATCTTACCAAATGTTTCCATTGTTTTACTCATTAATGTTTTCACATCGTCTTCTTTAGAAATATCAGTTGGTACGCATAATACGTTACCCCCTGTTGCTTTAATTTCTTCTGCCACTGCTACTAATGGGTCTACTCTTCTAGCACTAATAACAACACTTGCTCCCTGTTGTGAAAACAATTTTGCGATAGCTTCTCCTACTCCTGAATTAGCTCCTGTAATAACTGCTACTTTACCTTCTAATCTTTTCATTATAAGTCCTCCTTAAGTGTAATAACTACAGTATAGCACTTTCTTATTTTTTTACCATACACAAATGTAAGGGCTTTAAAAAAAGATACCATTTAAAGTAATGGTATCTTAATTTCTATTATTAAATATCGCTACCTAGTGCATCTGCCCCCATAATAGCAGCATACACATCATTTGCAGTAACTGCAAATGGCATATTTCCTAATGTATCATTTTCTGAGCATGCAAGTTTTGCAACTTCCATGATTTCATTTGTTTTCGTTTTATCTACTCCTAATTCTTCTAATGAAGTAGGTAGACCCACTACTTGTGCAAAGTCTATTACTTCCATAATTTCTTCCATGTCAGCTTGTTCTAAGACAAGTTGAACAATCGTACCAAATGCTACTTTTTCTCCATGGTATAAAGAGTGTGTTGCTTCAATTGCAGTTAATCCATTATGTATTGCATGAGCTCCAGCTAATCCACCACTTTCAAAACCAATTCCTGATAAATAAGTATTTGCTTCAATAATACTTTCTACATGTTTTGTACAAACATTTGCTTCTACCGCTTTTTTAGCAGCATATCCATTTTCTAATAATGTATCATAACATAAACGCGCTAACGCCATTGCTGCTAATGTAGTTTTTCCACCTACACAGTTTGATCCGTCACTTCTTTGACATGCTCTAGCTTCAAAATATGTAGCTAATGCATCTCCCATACCTGCCACTAATAAACGTGTTGGTGCATTTACTACTACTTCTGTATCCACCATTACAATATTAGGACTTGATGGTAGGAATAAATAATGATCAAATACTCCTTCCTCTGTATAAATAACTGATAAGGCACTACATGGTGCATCAGTTGATGCAATCGTCGGGACAATCACTACTGGTTTTTTAGCATAATAAGCAACCGCTTTTGCTGTATCGTGGATTTTACCTCCACCGATTCCTACAATAGTATCACAATCTTCATGATTTACACACTCGATGATACGATTGATTTCACTCATGCTACACTCTCCATTGAATGCTTCATATGTAATGATAGTATCGCTTTCTTCTTGCCCTTTAGCAATTGCAGCTTCTACTCTACCTTTTCCTGAAGGACTTGTTAATATGAATAACTTACTACCAATATTAGCTGTGTGCTGGCATAAGCGTTCCATTTCCTTAGGACCTTGAATATAACGTGTTGGATTTCCAATAATTTTTGTCATTAAAATGACCTCCTTGTACTTTACTACTCCATAATACCAAAATAAAAACGCTGCAACAATAGTTACAGCATAAAAATATCAAAGATTAAGCAAACATTAATAATGATATACGCCTTTATACTTTTTAAATAAGTATAATGCGACTAAAAATGAGACAAACTCTGCACATGGGATGGCAAGCCAAACTCCATTAATTCCCAACATATTGGGTAAGATTAGTAAACTTAAGACAATACATACAAAACTACGTAGGAATGAGATGCATGCTGATACCTTACCATTTGAAAATGCTGTAAATAAACTAGAGGCAAATATATTTGTTCCACTAAATAAGAAACAAATAGAGAAGATGTAGAATCCACTTAATGTAAGGTCAAATATTTCACTTCCTTTAGGTGTAAATATCATAATTAATGGAGTAGCAAATACAAACGCTAGTACTAATACAAGGATAGAGAATCCTGTAATGATGCGTCTAGCCATCTTATATAAATTTTTAATTTGTTCATGGTCTTGTCTTCCATACTGATAACTAATAATAGGAGCAACTCCATTAGCGAATCCCATAAATATAGAGGATAAGACATATTGTGCATATAAGATAATCGTAATTGCTGCGACTCCTTGTTCTTGTAGTAACTCTAACATAATAATATTAAACATAAATGTAGTAATTGCATATGCTAAGTTGGAAACCATTTCTGATGATCCATTGATACATATTTCTGATAAGATACGAACATTGAATTTTGCTTTCACAAAATACAGAGTTCCTTTTCTTTGAAATGCAAAGTATAGTAATCCACTAATCGCAATGATACTTTGCCCTAAGACTGTACCTAAGGCTGCTCCTGCAGTTCCCATACCAAAGATTGCCATGAATACATAATCAAGTACTACGTTGGCTATTCCTGCTAATATAGTCAATACTAGTCCAATGTGTGATTTTCCTGCACATACAAAGAAGAATTGAAACATCATTTGTAGGACTGCAACAATTGCCATGGTTCCTAAAATACTTAAATAGTCTTTAGCAGATTCATATAGTACTTCATTGACTCCTAATAAAGATAGGATAGCATCCATTTTTAGATTGACTAATAAGGCAAATCCAAACGAAAACAAAATCCCAACGATAATAATCATGGTAAATATATTACGTGCTTCGTCGTATTTATTCTCTCCCATTTTTTTAGAGACAATGGCAACTCCTCCACTGGCTAGCATGATTGATACTGAAACCATTAAACTAATTGCTGGGTATGCCATATTCAGTGCAGATAATGCATTATCTCCTACTATGTTTGCGACAAACACACCATCAACTAATTGGTATAAAGACATAAACACCAGCATAATTGTTGCTGGTGCACTATATCTGATTAATGAGTAGTAATTAAACTTCTGAGCTAAATTGTTTTTCATAAGACACTTCCTTTAAAACTCAGCCCATTATAACATACTTAAGCTAAAAGTATAATCTTATTTATGATTGCTTTTTATTATTATAATACTGTGCCTGTGCATTCCATAATTCAGTATATTTCTTATTATTTAATAGTAGTCGTTCATGTGTTCCTTGTTCTACAATAACACCTTTTGAAAATACTAATATTTCATCACAGAATTTACAACTTGATAATCGATGACTTATATAAACTGCTGTCTTATTGGCAACTATGGTATTGAAGCTTTCATATACTTCAGCTTCTGCTATAGGATCTAAGGCAGCAGTTGGCTCATCTAGAATAATGAATCCACTATCTCTATACAAAGCTCTAGCTAGCGCTATCTTTTGAGCTTCTCCTCCTGATACTTCTACTCCTTCGTTTGATAAATCATGGTATACATACGTATCTAAGCCATTTTTCAATTTACTTAGTTTCTTTCCAAAACCTGCATCTATTAAACATTGTGTCGCTCTCGCTCTATCATACATACTGCTTGCTGCTACATTTTCCCCTAGTGTATAAGACAATAGTTTAAAGTCTTGGAATACAACTGCAAAGGTAGATATATAGTCTTCATACTTATATTTTTTTATATTGATTCCATTCAGTAAGATTTCTCCTTCACTTGGATCATATAAGCGACAAAGCAACTTAATAAAGGTAGTCTTACCAGAACCGTTTTCTCCAACGATAGCAATTTTATTTCCTATCGTAAATTTCATGGATACCTGATGTAAGATATATTCTTCACTACCTGGATATTTAAAACTCACATTTTTGAATTCTACTTCATATTGTTTATCACTTCTTTTTTCTGTTGTCAGACTTCCTTGATACATTTTATTTGGCATATCTAAGTAATCAAAACTATCTTTTTGAAATTCATAATTACTTTTCATTCGACTAAATGCTGATATCCCTGCAGACAATGAAGAAGACAATAATACTAGAGCACCTACATATTGTGTAAGTGCACCGATACCAAAGGCACCCCCATATGCTTTTAAACAGACAAATACATATACTAACCCTAAGAAGAAAGAAGTAACCATACCTCTTAACGCTTCGACATTACTAATTTTTCCATTAAACACTTTAGATAATGGACTATTAAATAAAAATGGATTTTCCTTGTTTTTATAGTTTTGTTCGACTAGTTCTTCTTGACTATAGGAACGAGTATCTAAAGAACTCGCATCCCCTTTATATCTATATAACATGAAATATCCAACAAGTCGATTTCCAAAGTTTATCGTTCTAAATGCACCTGCAGTGAAAGATAACATTTTATCCATTAAATAGACCGGAATAAGAGTTACTAAAACGAGTACCAATACGACTAAAACAATAAATATAGGATTGTTCAATATTACTAAACTACCTGCAGTTTTTGATACTTGACTAGTAAATAAACTAAATGTTAAAACGAGCGATGCCATCATTTGTGTAAATGAACTAATTAAGTCTTCGTGTATGCTCTCACTTAAAAACAGTCCAAATCCTGCGCTATTTGCATTTTGTTTCACCTGAGAGTGTAGATCTATTGTAGCTTGATCATCTACCACACAGAAGTCCATCTCTAAGGTTTTCATTGCATATAAACTCCAGATACTCATATATGCGATAGCACTTGTATTATACACTTGCGATAAGCGTTTAAATACAGCAGCAAGTAATGTTAAGAGTGCACTAGCAACCAGTGTCAAAACAATCAAAGTTAATATTTGTTCCTTATCCTTACTTGTCACTAATTCATCAATAATTAACGCACTTAAATATAACGTTACATAAGGAACAATTGCTTGTAGCACAAGAGAGATAGACGAATAAATGATTTTATAAGGAAAGACACGAAACAATAACTTCATTGCTTTAAGTTGTATTTGAATCGCTTCTTTCATTGTTACTTTTTTACTACTCATTAGAAATCACTCCCTTCTTGATAGTACTTACTTTGGATATTATATAGTGTTGCATAACTTCCTTGTTGTTCCATCAATTCTTGATGTGTACCTTGTTCACTAATCACATTTTCCTCAATCAAAATGATGCGATCACAAAAGCGTGTAGAAGCTAATCGATGACTAATATAGATGGAAGTTTTATTCATTGTCATTGTATGATAATTTTTGTACATTTCACTTTCTGAAATAGGATCAAGTGCTGCTGTTGGCTCATCCAATACTATAATAGGCGCTTGTTTATATAACGCTCTTGCCAACATTAGTCGTTGCGTTTCTCCTCCTGATAATGAAATTCCATCCTCATAAATTAAATTTCCAAAATGTGTGTGTACTCCATTAGGTAATGAATTAATTTTTTCTAGAATATTTGCCTTTTGCAAGCAATCTTGTAACAAGTCTTCATCTACCTCAACCGTACTTTGAATAATATTTTCTAAAATACTAGTTTCTATCAGTGCGAAATCTTGAAATACAGTTGAAAAATGCTTGTAGTAATCTCTACGATTATACTGTTTAATATTTTGACCATTCAGCAATACTTCCCCATCGATTGGATCTAGGAATCCACATATTATCTTTATTAAGGTAGTTTTACCTGCACCATTCATTCCTACAACTGCTAGTTTTTCATTAGGATGAATAATTAAATTTATATTCTTTAAGATATACGTATCTGTCTCACTATATTTAAAACTTACATTTACTAGTTTAATTTCATACGATGCATTTGTTTTTGGAGTTAGTGACTTTCCTTCTTCAAACAAGAAAGGCTCTGGATATTCTAGATATTCTCTCGTATCACAAATATCAATACTCTGTCTTTGAAGGAGTAATAGGTTTTCTAACGTTTTCGTCAACATTTGATTAAAACATGTAATCGCACTAAAATATAATAAGAATTCAGAAATACTGATTTCATTATTGATGACTAGCATAATAAAATAGAAATATGCGAGTCCATTTTTAAAAAATGTGAATACTATATCTATTACATCCACCATAAATAAATGTTTCTCTCTACGAATTGCAAAGTTAGTGTATAGACTAAAAGACTTTTCATTCATCTCTTTAAGCCAGTTTTTCATTCCAAAAATACTCACATCTTTCGCTAGTGTAGAATCTAAGCTACTACTATGCACATACTCCATTTGTTTAAATATAGTAGCTTCTTCTTCCTTATGATTAAAACTCCATTTATTTATTTTATTACTCATGATATAGCCATGTATTGATATCACTCCTACTATTAAAATTAAGAACTTATTTACGTTCACTAAAAGTAGGGAAGAATAAATGATAAATGAACTAAATGAAATTAATATTTCAGTTAATACAGTCCAAATCTGTTCACCAAAACCATCATTTCCATTAGAAGAAGTGTTTACTTTTTCTAGTTTGTCTATCATTTTTTTATTAATCACATTGGGATAAGATGTCGTATCTCTTTTATAATTTACTTTTTTTTGTAGTTCTAATCGTAATGTGGCACGTTCAAAAAAAGATCGTTTAATAAAATACACCTTAAGTGCATTTAACACCATTAAAAAGATAGTAAAAAAAGCAATTGTGGTAAGCAATTCACTAAGTGTTACTTCATTTTCTAAATTACTAATTATGCTTGGGGCAATATATAAATTTGCCACATTAATTAAAATACTAACAAACGCTATGATTAGTACCTTATATATAATTGACTTCTTCGTCCCATAGGCGAACTTGATCATAAATTTAACATTTTTCCATGTACTGTATTTACTATGTTCTTGTTTCATAAATGATACCTCCTTCATGTATGAATCTATCTTACACTCATTCACAAATAAGTTAGAAAATAGGGATAAATTGCTTCAAGAAGGGGATAAACTGCAATTAAAGTTGTGGAATTAATAGTTCCGTAGTAAATGCGCCATCTTCACTATTTCTACTTAAATAGCCATCTAAGCGTTGCATTGTATCATCTATTCTTACTAAGCCTAGCCCTCTATTTTTTCCTTTTGTGCTCTTGAAGATGTTAAGCACTTTCGTTTGTTTATGTTGAGCACTGAAGTTAGTGAATGAAATATATAGTTGTGTATTCTTCATTTCCATATATACACGTATTAATCTTTCTTCTACAGGTAGTTCTAAACTAGCTTCAATCGCATTATCAAAAAGGTTCCCTATGATTACACATAAATCTATGTCCGATGTTTTTAATTGTAATGGAATGTTGGCTTGTGCCACCACTTGAATATCTTTAGACTTAGCTAATGATATTTTACTATTCAAAATAGCATCTGCCATCGCATTTCCTGTTTTTACGACCATATCTACACTAGATAAATCGCTATCTAACTCATTTAGGTAATGTTGAATAGCGTTTAAATCTCCTTGTTGTGCATACACTTTCATCATTTGTATATGATTCTTATAATCATGTCTCCAACCGCGCATTTGTGTATACATATTACTTACTTCATCATAATGTGTTTTAATTAATTCTTTTTGGTATGCTGCTACTTTTTTATCTCTATTCTTTGAAAAGATACTCATTTGTGTTCCCTCTCTTATGTATGAGCGATAATCGCTTTATTTAGACTATCATAAGCTCCTCTAGGAAGTGGAATCACTTCTCCACTACGCAATATTACTTGGGATTTACTTACCCTTGTAATGCAATCTAAATTAATAATAAATGATCTACCACTTCGATAAAAATTAGAAGTTAATTCTTTTTCTATTTCACTAAGTGTACGTTTCAATGTCGTTTCTTCTTTTGCATGAATCGTAATATAGTTTTGTCTTACTTCTATATATTTGATTTCAAACAGTGGAATAATATTCATTTCCCCATTCACTTCTACTTTTAAACATTTTTCATGCTTATGTATCTTGGCTACTGCACGATGCAGTGTTTCAAATAGTTTATCTTCCTTCACTGGTTTTATTAAGTATTGTAGTGCTGCTACATCATATCCATCACTGATGTATTCAGTATACCCAGTAATAAAAACGATTTGTACGATTTCATTATGTTTTCGTATCGCTTTGGCTAGTGTTACTCCGTTCATTTGATTCATCTCAATATCAAGAAGTAAGATATCATAGTCTTTTTCTTCTTCATAATGAAATAAAAAGCTTTCAGCACTTTCAAATTGTTGAATCGTTATCTGGTAGTGGTTCTGTGTTGCCCATTCATTCACCACCTGAGTTAAGTATTGTCGTTGTATACTTTCATCATCACAAATTCCTATATTAAATTTCATAAGATGCCCCTTTTTTACTATTTCTTTTATTAATAAACTATAACTTAGTATTGAATAGTGGTCAAGGTGAGTAGCAATATTCATTTTTTATATCAAAATTTTGTTGTTTATTAATTAAATGAAAAACGTAAGACTTTCGTCTTACGCTTCTTCGTTCATTGCTTTTTCAACAACTTTCTTTAATTTTTTTTCAAACTCACTTCTAGGAAATAAGATACTCGCTCCACACCCTTGGCATTTGATACGAATGTCAGCACCCATACGGATGATTTTCCATAGTTTACTTTTTTTACATGGATGTTGTTTTTTCATTTCCACAATATCATTTAAGTCATAGTCGTGTGTAATCATTATAGTCCCTCTCTTTTTTGATAAGATTGCAATGTATTTTCTAGTAACATCGCTCTAGTCATTGGTCCTACTCCTTTAGGAACAGGTGTAATATATTTTACTTTTTCTAAACAAGCTTGTGTATCTACATCTCCACATAACTTATTGTTTTCATCTCGGTTCACTCCCACATCAATAACGATGGCTCCCTCTTTGATCCAATCTGCTTGGACAAACTTAGGTATCCCTACTGCAGCTACCACAATATCCGCTCCACGTACTTCATCTGCTAAATTAGATGTTCTTGAATGACATATTGTTACTGTTGCATGTTGGTTCAATAATAATTGTCCCATTGGTTTACCCACAATATTACTTCTTCCAATCACAACTACTTTAAGTCCACTTAAGTCACTGTACCCTAATTTAGATAAGATGTACATTACCCCTTTAGGTGTACATGGTAAGAATGTTTCTTCTTGAATCAACATTTTACCTACATTAAAAGGATGGAATCCGTCCACATCTTTGTTTGGATCAATACTGAATAGTACTTTATTTTCATTCACGTGTTTTGGTAGAGGCAATTGAACTAAGATACCATCTACTTGTGGATCTTTATTCAATGCTTCAATTTTATTCAATAATTCTTCTTCGCTCACAGTGTCATCATAACGATGTGTTGTTTGGATAAACCCAACTTCATTACAGTCGTTTTCTTTTCCTTTTACATAGGAAGTACTTCCTACATCATTTCCAACAAATAATACCACTAAATGGGGCACTCTTTTTCCTGCTGCTTTTAGTTCATTTACACTCGTTTGAATATTCAATTTTACTTCTTTGGCAATTTCACTACCATATACTATTTTATTTTCTATCATTATAATTCCTCACTATCTAAGATGATGGTTACTGGACCATCATTAATTAATTCTACTTTCATATCTGCTCCAAATATTCCTGTTTCTACATGGATTCCTTGTTCCTTAATATAGCAATTAAAAGCATCATATAAAGGAATTGCTATTTCTGGTCTTGCTGCTGCGATAAAAGAAGGTCTTCTTCCTTTTTTACAATCTGCATATAAAGTAAATTGAGAAACACTTAATATACTTCCCTTTACGTCTTGTAAAGATAAATTCATTTTACCTGCTTCATCTTCAAAGATACGTAAATCAATGCATTTCTTTGTTACTTTCTTCATGATATCGATTGTATCATTTGAGCTAAACCCAACTAACACTAAATATCCACGTTCTATTTTACCATTTATTTTATGATCAATGCTAACACTAGCATGTGTCACTCTTTGTATTACTAATTTCATAAACTATCCTCCAAGCCTTTCTATTTTAACATAAAAGATAAAGTTTAGAAGACCTAAGTAGATAAAATATTAGTTCATGTATATCATCTAGTATGAAACTTTTACATTGCTTTGTAATTTTTTACAAAAAATGATTGTCTTTTATTCATTTATGATATATCATGTACTTATGAAAACTTTAACGAATACATTTTATTTTTATTTTAGATAGCCCCAAAACAAACCAGTTCAAATAATTGGTTATTTTAGCATTTTGGGGAACACATTGGCACAACAGAGACGTTGGTGCTTTTTTTATTAAAAGGGAGTAAATCATGAAAAAAATACACATAAATATACCAAATAACGAGTACGATATTATTTTAAAGCGTGGTGCAATCCACCAATTAGCGAATCATTTAGATACTTCACGTAAAATCTTTATCTTAACAGATACGAACATACCTGATGTATGGGTAAACAGCGTAAGTAATCAATGTACAAACAGTATTATATATAAGGTTACCCCCGGAGAAGAAAGTAAAAGCTTTCAAACATATGAACAAGTATTAAAAGCAATGCTTGCCTTCCATATGTCTAGAAAAGATTTATTGATTGCATTAGGTGGTGGAGTCATTGGTGATTTAGGAGGTTTTGTTTCTGCTTCCTATATGAGAGGCATTGACTTTATCTCTATTCCCACTACGACACTTTCTCAAATAGATAGTAGTATCGGTGGTAAAACGGCGATTAATGTAGGTGATGTAAAAAATATAGTAGGTGCTTTCCATCATCCTAAGAAAGTAATCATCGACTTTGATACACTTTCTACATTAAGTACTAGACATGTAAACAATGGATTAGTAGAAGCAATTAAAGCAGGTTTGATTCATGATGCTAGTTTATTTAAACTCTTTGAACAAGAGAATTATATAGATCAGTTAGAAACAATTATATATAAGAGCTTAATGATGAAAAAAAGAATAGTAGAACTAGATGAAAAAGAAAATGGATTACGTAAAACTCTAAACTTTGGACATACCATAGGACATGGAATAGAAGCGTATTATCATTTAGAAAAATACTTGCATGGGGAATGTGTTGCGATGGGTATGTTATTCTTCTTGGAAGATGAAACAATCAAACAAAGATTAATGCAAATATATATACATATGCAAATTGAAATAGATACTACTTATGATACTAATAAAGTATATGAGTTATGTACCATGGATAAAAAGACTCATAAAGATATGATTAGTATTGTAAGAGTAAATGAAGTAGGAAGTTCCTATATTCAAGATATAAAAATGATTGACTTAAAAGCAATCATCGAAGGAGGAAGTCATGAAAAGTAGTATTGGAAAGATGTTCCATATGACTATCTTCGGAGAAAGTCATGGAGAGATGATTGGTGTAAGTATTGATGGATTACCCGCAGGAATTAAATTAGACTTAGCATATATGAATGCACAACTAGATTTACGTAAGCCCAAAGGAAAGATTTCTACGAGTCGTAAAGAAAGTGATGCTCCCCATATTATCTCTGGATATTTTAATGAACATACAACAGGTACTCCTTTAACTATTTTATTTGAAAACAACAATACCAAAAGTAAAGATTACTCAGAAACAAAAAATGTGATGAGACCTTCTCATGCTGATTATACAGCCAATGAAAAATATATGGGCTATCAAGATTATCGAGGTGGTGGACACTTCTCAGGAAGACTTACTACTCCGATTGTGGCAGCTGGAGCAATTGCGAAACAAATACTAGCAAGTAAAGGGATTCAAATAGGTTCACATATTCGTAATATCGCTTCTATCTATGATGAAGCATTTGATGATGAAACACTACTTCAACAAATAGACCTATTAAATAATAAGTACTTCCCAGTACTATCTGAAAAAACAGAAGCAGAAATGATGACCTACATGGAACAAGTAGCAAGTGAGGGAGATAGTTGTGGTGGCGTGATTGAAACACTAGTTGCAGGAATGCCAGTAGGCATTGGAGAACCAATGTTTCATTCTATTGAAAGTACACTTTCACAGTTATTATTTTCCGTCCCAGCCATCAAGGGAGTAGAATTTGGACTAGGTTTTGAGTTTATGAATCATAAAGGTAGTGAATTAAATGATAGCTTCTATTATGAAGGTACAAGTGTAAAAACAAAAACGAATCACAATGGTGGTATTAATGGTGGTATCTCTAATGGAATGCCTATTCGTATTAAGAGTGTAGTGAAACCAACACCATCTATATTTAAACACCAAGATTCGATTAATATAGAAACAAAAGAAAACGTTAACTTCCAAATAAATGGAAGACATGATCCCGCAATTATACATCGTGCGAGAGTAGTTATTGACAGTGTGGTTGCGATTGGTCTGTTAGACTTATGTGCCATGCGTTATGGCTATCTATGGATGAAGGAGGACAAGTAACATGGAATACGGATTAATTGGAGAAAAACTAGGACATTCCTACTCTAAACTAATACAAGAAAAGTTATTAGATAATTATACATATGAAATACATCCTCTTGCGAAAGAAGAACTTGCTCCCTTTATGGAAGCAAAAGCATTTAGGGCAATGAATGTAACGATTCCTTATAAACAAAGTGTACTTCCCTATCTATCACACATAAGTGATGAAGCAAAGAAGATAGGCGCAGTAAATACGGTCGTAAATAAAGATGGTGAATTATATGGATACAATACTGATTATTTAGGATTTGCCTATACCTTAGACTTTCACAATATCGATGTAAAAAACAAGAAAGTCTTAGTTCTAGGAAATGGTGGTGCATCTAAAGCAGTACAAGCAGTATTATTAGATAAACAAGTAAAGCAATTAATAGTTACTGACTTACATGCAAAAGAAGATGTAATCACGATGCAAAGGGCATATGAATTACATAGTGATGCAGAAATCATTGTGAATACAACACCATGTGGGATGTATCCCAACGTTGAACAAAGTGCAATTGACGTAGCTAAATTTAGTTCTTGTCATGCCTGTGTCGATGTTATCTACAACCCATTACGAACTGCCTTCCTCTTACAAGCAAGAGCGTTAGGAATACAAAGTGTGAGTGGCTTAGAAATGTTAGTAGCACAAGCCAAGTATGCATTAGAATTCTTTAAAGATATTCACATAGATGATGCAGCAATTGATCCTATCTATCAAGAGATATTAATTGATACAACAAATATAGTTGTTGTGGATAATGAACAACTAGCAACACAAGTTGCATTAGAAACAAATAAGACTTGTATTACTAATATAGAAGAGATGGAAGATAAAGCTCTAACCTCTAGTTATGTACTCAGTATCACTAGTACGCTAGAAAAAGCATTGCAAATAAAATTATCATACAATAGCTTATGGATAACACAAGCTACACAAACAAATATAAAACAACAATTGATTCAGTCAATTCGATAAGGGAGAAAATAAAATGATTATCACAATAAAAAGAAATGCCAATCAACAATCCGTTGATCGCTTAATGAAAGAATTAGAAAACAAAGGAGTAGGAACACAAGTTATTGAAGGTAGTGACTTTAATGTCTATGGATTAACAGGAGATACAACTGTATTAGATGAAAAAGCAATTGCTGCCCATGAATGCGTTAAGAACGTAGTACGTATTGCAGCTAAATATAAATTAGCAAACCGTATGTTTCATCCAGAAGACACAATCATTAATATTAATGGTGTAAAAATAGGTGGACAAGAAGACATCGTAATTATCGGTGGTCCTTGTGCAGTAGAAAACAAAGAAATGATTGTTGAATTAGCACACCAAGTAAAAGATGCAGGTGCCTTAATGTTACGTGGTGGTGCATACAAACCAAGAACAAGTCCATATGCATTCCAAGGTATGAGAACAGAAGGGATTCTAGCGATGGTAGCTGCTAGAGAAACTACAGGATTACCAATCTGTACCGAATTAATGGGAGAAGCTCAAATAGAAGAATTTGAGGAACACGTTGATATGATTCAAATTGGTGCACGTAATATGCAAAACTTTGAATTATTAAAAGAATTAGGAAAACGTACAACGAAACCAATCTTATTAAAACGTGGATTCTCAAATACGATTGATGAATGGATTATGAGTGCTGAATACATTATGGCTAGTGGAAATCCAAATGTTGTCTTATGTGAACGTGGAATCCGTACCTTTGAAACAGAAACTAGAAATACCTTAGATTTAAGTGTGATTCCCATTATTAAAGAAAAAACACATTTACCAATTATTATTGATCCATCTCATGCTACAGGAGATTGGAAATTAGTAGAAGCTGCTTCATTAGCTGCTGTTGCTGCAGGTGCAGATGGACTAATCATAGAAGTTCACAACAATCCTGAATGTGCATTCTCAGATGGTGCACAATGTTTAAAACCGAAAAAATTTATCACATTAATTGACAAAGCAAGAAAAATTGCACAAGTCATAGGAAGAGGTATTTAATATGATTATCACATGTAAAAAAGGAATTCCAGAAACGGAAATCAATAAAATTATTCAAACAATAGAAGCTAAAGGATTAAGTGTACATCCAAGTAAGGGTGAACACTTAACGATTATAGGAATCATTGGAGATACTACTATCTTAGATGAAAAAACATTAGAAGCGAATCACTATATTGATAAAATCACGAAATTATCTGCTCCATACAAAC
The DNA here is from genome assembly GCA_947036815.1 of uncultured Erysipelotrichaceae bacterium. GTDB lineage: Bacteria > Bacillota_I > Bacilli_A > Erysipelotrichales > Erysipelotrichaceae > CAMQRS01. The sequence continues at coordinate 132,994 of CAMQRS010000001.1, read as the reverse complement.
AAGTTTCAAGAGACTTTCATCCAGAGGATACAATCGTAGACGTTGCTGGAATTAAAGTAGGTGGAAAAGAAAACATCGTAATTATTGGAGGTCCTTGTTCAATCGAAGGTATTGAACAAATTGATCGTATTGCAGGACAAGTAAAAGAAGCCGGGGCAACAATGCTTAGAGGTGGTGCATACAAACCAAGAACAAGTCCTTATGCATTTCAAGGAATGCAACTAGAAGGAGTATTAGCAATAGAAGCAGCTAGTCAAACACATAAACTTCCTAGTGTATCTGAACTAATGGACGTAGATAAAGTAGAAGAATTTGAAAAACACATTGATTTAGTTCAAATTGGTGCACGTAATATGCAAAACTTCTCACTATTAAAAGCAGCAGGTACAATGACTAAACCTATCTTATTAAAAAGAGGGTTATCAAATACAATCGAAGAATGGTTGATGGCAGCTGAATATATTATGGCTAGTGGAAATAAAAACGTTATTCTTTGTGAGCGTGGAATCCGTACCTTTGAAACATATACAAGAAACACACTAGATTTAAGTGTTATCCCTATTGTTAAAAAGAAAACTCACTTACCTATTATTATTGACCCTTCTCATGCAACAGGAGATTGGGAATTAGTAGAAAGTATGTCATTAGCTGCTATTGCTGCTGGTGCAGATGGATTAATGATTGAAGTACATGATACTCCTGAATGTGCATGGAGTGATGGTGCACAATCATTGAAACCAGATACTTTTAAAGTAGTTATTGAAAAAGGGAAAGTGATTGCTAAGGTGATTGGGAGGGATATCTAATGAAGGTAAAAATTTATCCTAGTAAAGTATCAGGTAGTGTAACAATTCCCCCTTCAAAAAGTATGTCACATCGTGCCATTATCGCAGCCTCATTGGCAAATGGAAAATCAACCGTATCTAATGTTGCTTACAGTGATGATATCAAAGTAACTATTGAAGGAATGAAACAACTAGGAGCAACTATTACTTGCTTAGAAAACAGTGTTCTTATCGAAGGAATCAAAGACTTCACTTCCCTACAAAATAATAATGTATTTTGTAAGGAAAGTGGATCTACGTTAAGATTTTTTATCCCTATCTTCTCATTATGTAATCAAGTAGTGAAATTCACTGGTGAAAATAGATTATTAAAAAGACCGCAAGCAATTTATGAAAATATCTTTAAGTCTCAACAAATTTCATATGTACAAGACGATGATAAAATAGAAATCGGTGGTAGTTTAACTCCTGGCAACTATGAATTAGATGGGAATGTGAGTAGTCAGTTTATTTCTGGTTTACTATTCGCATTACCTTTATTACAAGGTGACTCAACAATTACGATTCGTGAACCCTATGAATCTAGATCGTATGTTGATCTTACCTTAGAAATATTAACGATGTATGGAATAGAAGCTACTTATACATCAAGCAATGTGTTATTTATTAAAGGAAATCAATCTTACCAAGCATGTGACTATACGATTGAAGGAGACTACTCTCAATTGGGATTCTTCGCTGTATTAGCAACAATCAACAATGATTTAAAATGCCTTGGTTTAACACATGATTCGAATCAAGGAGATAGACAAATCGTATCTATCTTACAACAAGCAGGTGCAAACATTGAATATATAGACAATGGATACTTAGTTCATAAATCAACTTTGCATACCAATGAAATAGACTTACAAGACTGTCCTGATTTAGGACCTATCTTAAGTGTTATGGCAATGTATACACCAAGTACACGTATCTATAATGCAAGTAGACTACGTTTAAAAGAAAGTGATCGTATCCAAGCAATGGAAGATGAATTACTAAAATTAGGGGTTGATATTGAAACAACAGAGAGTGAAATACGTATCAAACAAAGAGATACATATACATGCAATCAAGTATTGAGTGGTCATAAAGATCATCGTATTGTGATGAGTTTAAGTGTAGTAGCAACCGTATTAGATACACCAGTAATCATTGAAGAAGCACAATATATTAATAAATCATATCCTACTTTCTTTGAAGACTTAGCTAGTGTTGGTGTGAAGGTAGAGATCATTCATGATTAGTAAGCAAAAGACATTTCTAATTGTGGGGCTTGGATTACTTGGTGGTAGTTATGCAATGCGATTGAAAGAACAAGGCTACTATGTGATGGGAATTGCACGTAGACAAGAAACCATTGATTATGCCCTAGCAAATAATATTATTGATGAAGGTACTATCGCCTTAGATGAAAATATAAGAAAAGCAGACTACATTATCTTAGGTCTATATCCTACTACGATGATTGACTGGGTGATGGAAAATCAACAATATTTCAAAGAGAATGCCCTTATTAGTGATGTAAGTGGAGTAAAATCCAACATTGTAGAACCTATTCAAAAGATATTAAGAAGTGACTTAGAGTTTATTTCTGCCCATCCCATGGCAGGTAAGGAAAATAGTGGTATTGAACATGCAAATACAGAAATGTTTAAGCATGCAAACTACATTATTACTCCTACTCCAAACAATACTAAAGAAGCCATTGAATTTTCTAATGATTTGGCGAATGTATTAGGATTTAATCATATTTCGGTATTATCTTGTGAAGAACATGATAAAATGATTGGATTCTTATCTCAATTGACTCATGTAATTGCGGTATCCTTAATGAATACTCATGATAATTCTCATCTAGTAGAATATACAGGAGATTCATTTAGAGATCTTACACGAATCGCAAAGATAAATGAACATATGTGGACTGAATTATTTATCTTGAACAAGGATATCTTGTTGGATGAAATCGATGCCTTTGCATCTTCCCTACAAAGTTTTAAGGAAGTACTACAAAATGAAGATGAAGAAAACATGAAACAATTGTTTAGACAATCAACAGCAAGAAGAATTAAATTTGATAAGAAGTAAACCCTTGGGTTTGCTTTTTTTTTATTAAAGTCATACCATGCATTTTGTATAAGTAAGTATGCAGCATATAAAACATGAACCTCTTACTATTTTTTTATGAAACGTTTATAGCTAATCAATGGTACAATAGAAGAATAATCATTTATATCTGATACTTCAATGAGCGTATCAGCAAATAATCTAATAAACAACGGAGGTATAAATATGAGTAAAGTATATGATTTTTTAAATACATGTGGCGTGTTTTACGTATCTACCATTAATGATGAGTTCCCAGCCACAAGACCATTTGGTGCAGTGATGGAGTATGAAGGTGCGTTGTATATTTCAAGTGCCAATACCAAAGAGGTATACAAACAGATGAAGCATAATCCACAAATTCAAATTGTGGCATTAAAAGGAACGAGTAGAGAATGGATTCGTATCAATGGAAAAGCCATTGAAACAAATGAAACATATCTTAAACAAGCAATGTTAGACAACTGTCCTGTACTAAACAAAAGATACACAGTAGATAGCACTACCTATGCTTTATTTAAAATCACTGAAATGAAATGTGTGTTAAATACAGATAGTGGTTCTACTCAGTACGTATAAATTAAAACATTGAATAAAGCTTATTGATGTAGTTAAGGAGAAACTTATGAAAAAAACGGATAAATTAAAAACGTCTACAGGCGCCAATCACCACAGATATGAAAGAAGAGCGGACATAGAAACTACGACAAGTATAATCACATTAATTTCACTTGTGGCTTCGTTGGGGACATTATTAATAATTCGTGTTCCCAATGCGATTGCTACTCGTTCATTTTCAACTATAGATAGCTTATTACTATTACTTTTTATTACATTATTAACGAAAAGTATGGGTTTATTTTGTTACAACAAAAAAAAGATTGACCTGTTTTTATCAATCATATCTATTGTTGCCATTATATTTTGTCTATTAAGTATGTATGTAAATTAATTCAACTAGGCATATTGCCAGTACCAAAAAGATTCGTAAGAAAGGGGGATATCTATCCCTCATCCGCGCAGGTCTCAATCAACAGTTATTTTATAAATCGAGAACACATATTTATGAATTAGCAACATCATTTAATCGTGCGTTTCAAAGGTCTCTGAAATTAATCCCTCAACAATGAAATAATCGCATTACCTATCTTTAGCTATTTTATATGAATATATCGTAGACACTACACCGGCTATTATTAATAAGAAAAGCATTATAATTGTAGATAGAAACCCACCGATTAGCAATGACTCAATAATTATCAGTAGCCCTGCTATTACTAATGAAATGCCACCAAAACGATTGCTCTTTGCCCAAGTTACATCATTTTTCATGCACCATTTCGTGCGTAGACCGACCACGCTGTTGCATTTGCTTTTTGGAATCATATTTCCAATGATAATCATAAATACCCCCATAGAAATATTAGTTACTGAGTTGATATCAATAGCCATTGTTTCCATGCCTTTTTGCACTTCGATTATACCAGAATACATAAAGCTGTAATGCAAAATCGAAAATAAAACTGCCATGCCAACTGCGACATAATAAATCACTTTTTTGTTTTGCCCAGCCTCTTGTATTATTTTTTCATCTTTAGAATTAATTTCTTTTTTGCTAAAATACCCTATAAGAAGCTTCCACAAAATAGTCATAACTATAATGATAATTGGAAAAACAAATAGTTCATATTTTGAACCCCATCGATCAATAGTACCCAATGCATCATAGTGCACAGGAATTTCGCCTTCTATAAATTGAATGACAACGCATGTAACTAAAGTTGGCAGTAAAGTGAATCCCCATAAAATTTTATTTTTCATTTTTTTCTCCTAGTTCTTTTATCCACATGATCAGTTCGTTAAATACTGTCGTGTTGAGTTCATAATAAATCAAGTTTTTATATTTATATTCCATTATTACATCTGCTTTTCTTAATAACTTTAGATGGTAAGATAATGCAGCTGGTGTAATATTAAAATTTTTTGATAATTCACCAGCGGTCAATCTACCATTTTTCAGACTAACAAGAATATTTCTTCGCAAGGGATCCGATAAAACCTTAAATGTATCTGATAAACTCATGTCATCGCCCCCTTTATTTAAAAATTACTTTAAATAGATTGTAGCATGCAACATAGATGCCGTCTAATAATAGATCCATAATAAACTTGCATGCCCACACTCTTTCAGAGCGAAATACGTAGTCCTTATTAATTAAATCCTTTTGAACGACTTATGATGTATTATATATTTATAGCACTAATACAAATCACATCTGTACATAGATTTAGAATAAGTCATATATTGAAAGTGCAGTCTTAAAAGAAACTTTTATAAAACCCTTTACCTAATCGCAAATAAAACTTGTCAAATGGTGTTGACAATAAAACTTAGTATGTTACCATTATGACAAGTAAACTTGTTACTTAAAAAGTAGGTACTCCTATGAAAAAAGAAGATATTTTAGCAAAAAGTCGTAATGAACGATCTGATGAATACGAACAAAAAATTATTAATGATGCACAACTTTGGGGAGTGATTATCTTAGCTATCCTATGCATGTTTTTTACCTTTACCCCTATGCTATATGCTGATATACAAGGATTAGAAAAAGCTAGAACAGTATATGAATTCCCTGCCATCCTATTTGCATATACAAGTGCAATAAATTTTTACAGTTTTCATAAGACAAAAACAAGGATGTACTTAGTCATTGCACTATGTTTTTGTTTAGGTTCTCTTGCCTTTATTGCCCTATATCTAATAAATTTGTAGAAGGAGACCTTATGAAAAAAGATGAATTACAATTAAAAAACAATTTAAAAGATGTCCGTAATGAAAAAAAGATGTCACAAACGACACTTTCAGAATTAGTAGGAACCTCTAGAAATACGATTAGTTCTATTGAGACTGGACAGTTTAACCCTACTGCTAAACTAGCGCTAATTCTTTGTGTTGCACTTGATAAAAAATTTGAAGAATTATTTTATTTTGATTAAGATAATCGCATATGAAAGCACATAAGTAATTTAATATTTATCTTGAACTAATATTTATAATATACTAATCTAACAATATGAGGTACTCACATGAATAATATAAATTATGAAATGATATTCAAAAGAAAATCTTTCCACGTCTTTAAGGAAGTAATTCCTTTCACTCCCCAAGATTTAGAGGAGATTGAACAACAATTACAACAACTAATGCCACTATCAAAAGATATCCACACTGAATTTAGATTAGTTCCCAAAGAAGAAACAACTAGTACTCGTGGAGAATACTGTATTTTAATCTACAGTGAAACGAAAGAAGGGTTTCTTCAAAATACTGGTTATATGGGTGAACAACTGGATTTGTGGCTTGCTTCCAAAGATATTGGTGTTTGCTGGTACGGTTTGGCAAAACCTAAAGAGAATCAATACAACGGATTGGACTTTATTATTATGCTTGCGATTGGAAAGACGAATAAACAATACTTTAGAAAAGATTACACAAAATGTAGTCGTAGAGAGAATAGCGATATTTGGAATGGGCAAGGAAGTCCTGACCTCATTAATGTTGTCAAATATGCTCCTAGTGCGTGTAATTCACAACCTTGGTATCTTGAATATAAAGAAAACAAAGTAATTCTCTATCGTACTCGTGGTAAAAAAGGAATGATGCCACTAGATAAAATGACAGTTATTAATCGATTGGACTTAGGTATTATGATACTTTTATTAGATTTATATTTTATCCACAATAAGATACATGTCATCAGAGAATTATGCATAGATCATCCGATCGGCAATGAATTAGCACTTGCTACAGATGAACTGATAATGAATGCAATCTATACGATTAGTGAACCAAAGAAATCTGACTTTTATGATTCTCTAGTCCCTATATAAAGCAACCCCCTATCCACAGTATGTGGTAGGGGGTATTTATTTTAGTTAATCTAGGTGCAATACCTCTAACATATGTTTCACTTCATGGGCATTTACTTGTCCTGGAGCACTTATTGTATCCATACATCCAAAGGTTACACATGAACCATAAAGTTCTCCACATAGTCTAGAAATGACTCCTAGTTTCCCCATCGACATCGCAATCAGTGGTTTATTCAACATATGTTGTGTAGCTAAGGTTGCACTCATTAATGTAAGCACATCTTCTTTAGTAGTTGGCATCATTGCTATTTTTAAGATGTCTGCACCTTTTGATTCCATCGCTTTAAAGCAAGTGATAATATCCTCATGAGCAAGTGTTTCATTAAAATTATGATGACTCATAATTACGTGTACCTGATGATCCTGTGCAACACTAACTAAATGTTGAATTGCATCCGTATCAAAGAAACACTCTAAGTCAATGATATCTAGTGAACGAGAAGTGATTACAGATTCTAATACTTCCATATAAGTTTGTATATCTATTGTTTTTTCTCCACCTTCATTACTTGTTCTAAAAGTAACTAATAATACTTTATCTACAAGTACTTCATATAGTGTTTGTAAGGTATCTAATAATACTTCCTTATTGAATACGGCATCAAAATGGTCTATTCTCCACTCGACAATATCACATGGATAATTCATTACTTCAGCTGCTTCACAAAGTAGCGCTTCTTTTGTTTTTCCCATGATAGGAATACAAATGTTAGGCATTCCTTTTCCTATTTCAATATTCTTTATGTTTACATAATTACTCATGATTGTTACCTCAAATTCGTTAATTGAATTATATAATGTTTTTAACGCTTAAGCAAATATAGATTTAATTATACAAATCTAGTATAATACTTAAAAAGGAGCTTCTTATGAAAAATATTGTATTAATTGGTATGCCAAGTTGTGGAAAAACTTCACTAGGTAAAAAAGTAGCAAGAAAATTAAAGATGGATTTTGTGGATATTGACCACGTCATCATTGAAAATGAACACAGGAGTATTCCTAAAATATTTGAATTATATGAAGAATCAGGATTTAGAGAAAGAGAAACAATAGCTACTAAACAAGTATCTAAACTATCAAATACGGTCATTGCCACTGGTGGTGGTATTATTAAAAACAAAATTAATATCGACTATTTAAAAGAAAATGGAACAATTGTATTTATTGATCGCAATTTAGAACTATTAGTAAGTGAAGATAGCAATAGACCTTTATTAAAAAATAAAGATGCAATTACACTTCTATACAACGAAAGAATACAACTATATAAACAATATGCAGAAATAAGAGTACCCAATAATAGTGACTTCTTTACATGTGCGTATGAAATCATTGGTTATTTCAAATAATTAATAGTATATAGTTCATTCTAATTCATATACTATTATGCGAGGAGTCTTCTATGAATCATATATCTATTATGTTTATGTCCGTAGGGTTAGCTATGGACGCTTTTGCAGTAGCTATTGCTAAAGGTGTTATATTACATCCTAAACACCTATTTAAGAACGCATTAATACTTTCTTTATTATTTGGATTATTTCAAGCAATTATGCCTTTAATAGGATACTATGCTTGTATCCATTTAGCTGATTATATTATCGCATTTGATCATTGGGTAGCTTTTATTCTACTAACATTCCTTGGAATAAACATGATTAGAGAGGCAAAAAATAATGATCAATCAAGTCAACAACTAGTTACTTACATACCTGTTAAACAATTACTATTGTTAGCTATTGCTACTAGTATTGATGCATTGGTTATAGGAGTTAGTTTTGCCTTCTTACAAGCACCTATATTCCTTGCATGTATCAGTATTGGTGTGATTACCTTCCTCTTATGTATGATTGGTGTATATATTGGAAAGTATATTGGAAATAGTATTCAATCATATGCTGTTTACTTTGGTGGATTCTTACTGATTGCATTAGGAATTAAAACTTTAATTGAACATTTAATGATAGGCTAAGCCTATCTTTTTTATTTTTATGCATTGAACTGTGTTAAAATAAGAGGCAAGGAGATTACTTATGAAACAACCGTTAGCATTTACTTTAAGACCTCAAACACTAGATGAAGTGATCGGTCAAAAACACTTAATTGGAGAACATAAGGTACTTAGAAAATGTGTCGAACAAGGTGTTCTTTATTCGATGATATTTCATGGTCCTCCAGGAACTGGTAAGACAACCTTAGCTAGTGTATTAGCAAACTCTTTAAGTCGTCCTTATCGATTATTTAATGCAGTTACAGGCAATAAAAAAGCATTGGATCTCATTTTTGAAGAAGCTAAAATCACACCTGGTTTAGTCGTTATCATTGATGAAGTACATCGGTTAAATAAAGATAAACAAGACTTATTGTTACCTCATGTGGAGAATGGAAATATTACTCTAATTGGTGCAACTACGGCAAATCCCTATCATTCAATTAATCCAGCAATACGTTCTAGAACCCATTTATTTGAGGTTAAGACACTTACGATAGAAGAAGTAAAAGAAGCTCTTACAAGAGCTTTCCTAAGCCCGAATGGCTTAAATAATGAATACACAATCGATGATGATGCACTTACTCTTATCGCAAGACAATGTAGTGGAGATATTCGTTTTGCATTAAATGTCGTTGAAATATGTGCACTTGCTTGTGAAAACAATCATATTCATTTAGATTTAGTTACCTCATTTGTTCAAGTACCAAATCGAAGCATTCATAAAGATGGTGATGAACATTACGATGCACTAAGTGGATTTCAAAAATCAATCAGAGGAAGTGATGTACAAGCAGCACTATATTATTTAGCAATCTTGATTTCTTCTAATGATATGGATTCAATTGAAAGAAGATTAATTACTACTGCTTATGAAGATGTTGGATTAGGAAATCCTGCTGCCTGTGCACGTTGTGTCAGCGCTGTAGATGCTGCTAAAAGAATCGGTTTCCCTGAAGCTAGAATACCGTTATCAAATGCAGTCATTGACTTATGTTTATCTCCTAAATCAAAAAGTGCAGAAGCAGGAGTTGATAGCGCCTTGGCTTGTATCAGAAACCATGCGTATCCAATGCCTCCCTACTTGAGATATACACCAGTAAATATGAGAGAAGAAGACACCTATGATTATTCAATGAGTAAAATATGGGATAAACTTCAATACTTACCAAATGAATTAAGAACTGAGAAGTTTTATCAACCTGAACTTACTTCACAGTATGAAAAAGTACTAGCTGCCAATTTAGATAAGTTAGATAAAACATCAAGAAGTAATCAAATGGCGATGTTGAAAAGAAAGTATTATAGTAAATAATAAAAAGGCATTACCACTAAATTATAGGTAATGCCTTTTATTTTATCTACATGTATGAATACCTTACTAGAACTTGTTAGTTAAACCCCCACAGTTCAACACCCTATTATTTCTTAGTAATTGTCAGTACTTGCTTTATCGTCTAATCCTAAAACTACTGGTACAGATTTGTATCCAACACCCATACGGTCAATTCCCATATCGATTAGTTCTAAGAAACGCTCTCTAGTACGAATACATCCGCTTCCTTTAACTTTACATTTTCCATCTACTGCATCCATCATTACTTGAATAATTTCTGGAGTTGCTCCATGTGCTTCAAATCCTGTTAAGAATCCAGTACTTGTTTTTACAAAGTCAGCTTTTGCATCTACACAACATTTACAAGTAGCGATTACTTGTTCAGTACTTAATGCATCTGTTTCAAAAATTACTTTTACTTCATATCCAGCTGCATGGCATACATCTACTACTGCTTTTATATCTGCAGTTACTTCAGCATATTTTCCTGAACGAATTAATCCGTAGTTAGCTACGATATCAACTTCACCGATATTAGGGTATTTACATAAAATTTCTGCTTGTGCTACTTTTGAAGCTGTTGAACTAGTTCCGAATGGGAAATCACATACAGGACATAATTTTGTGTCTGTTCCTTCAATAAGAGGCATACATAAATCCATGTATGCAGGATTAATACAAATTGTTGCACATCCTAATTTTACACCATCAATTGTTAAATCAACGATTTCTTGTTCAGTGAATTCTGGTTTTAATACACTGTAGTCTATATATTTTGCTAATTCTACTACGCTCATTTCTGATGCTTTTTTCATATAGCTTGCCTCCTGAGTTTTACTCATTTTTTCTTACTCCTATACTTTACCTTTTTTTGTGCATACTGTCAATACGTTTATGCTCGATTTTGCTCGTTTTTAAATGATTTTGCAAGATTTTATTAAATGGGTGACCACTCATAAAAAAGCATTAGAATTTACTAATGCTTACATTCCTTTAGTTGTTTTGATTATACATAAACGACTACCATCTTTTGTAGATGATAAGAGCTTTATTTACTTAAAAATAGTTGTGCATCCACGATTGCTTGATTACTATCATTCTTGTCATACCAGTGTACTTGCATTTGATTATTGAACCATGTCATCTGACGTTTCGCAAAATTTCTTGAATTTTTTTGAATTAAGGCAATCGTATCTTCGACACTTGCTTCTTGATTAAAATATGGTTGCCATTCTTTATATCCAATACCTCTCATACTTTGTAAATTAAAGGTATCATTGTTTTCCACAATATCATTTATTTCTGCGAGTAATCCTTCATCCATCATTGTATGTACTCGTGCATTAATATTTTCATACAACATTTCTCTAGGTAACGTTAGTCCAATCACATAGGCATCATACAACATCTTATGTTCTTGTTGTTTTAAACGCTCACTCTTTTTAGATCCTACCTTAGCCATGACTAAGGCACGCATTACTCTTTGGGTATTGTTTTGATGAATACTTTCAGAAGCTTGTGGATCCACTTCTTGAAGTAACGCATACAGTTCTTCTCTGCTTTGTTTCTTTAGTTCATTTAGATATGTATCATCTACTTGTTCTTGTTCAAACATATAATCATACAATAATGCTTTTATATATAGTCCAGTACCTCCACATATAATAGGTACTTTTCCTTTTGCTTTAATCGTATTGATGAGTGCTCTACCTTCTTCTTGAAATATTTTAACATTATAATCTTCTTTATAATCTCTATCATCTACTAGATAATGAGTAATTCCTTGCATTTGTGTGTGTGTGATTTTAGCACTACCAATACTTAATTGTTTGTATACTTGGTAAGCATCTCCACTTATGATTTCTCCATTTAGTGCTTTTGCTAGTTGGATACTTAGTGCGGTTTTACCTACTCCTGTAGGTCCTACTAATACAATTATTTGATCCATTTATTTCACCCTTAAAAATTCTTTTTCTAATTGTTTTAACGTCATTTGAATAAACGTTGGTCTACCATGTGGACAATGAAATGGTTGTTCACAATGTTGTAAGTCTAGAATTACTTTCTTCATCTCTGCTAAATTTAAGTTACGATTAAAGCGAATAACACTATGACATGCCATTGTTGCAATCGTATGCTTTCTTAATTTTTCAATATCACATGATAAGTCTTTCATATACAAATCAATTAAGTCCGTAATTACTTTTTCTTCTTCCACTTGTGTCATCCATGTAGGAATACTCCGTATGATGAAGCTTTTTTCACCGAATAACTCTAACGATAATCCAATTTCATTAAATAATACATTCATTTCTTCTCTTTGTGTAATTGCTGAGGCTGTTGTTTCGATACGTATTGGTACTAGTAGGTCTTGCATATCATTCTTTTTATTTAATAATTGTTGCTGTAGTACTTCAAAGCGATATCTTTCTTGTGCCGCATGCTGGTCGATGATGTACATACCATTCTCTCCTTGAGCAATGATATAGCAACCATGAATTTGACCAATGACTTGCATCTCTGGTAAAGCGTTACGTTTTATTTCTTGTACAGGAGTTTCTTGTTGTACCACTGGTACTATTGTTTCTTTCTCTACTTCTACAAGGATTGTTGAGTTAGTTACAGTTGGTGTTATCAATTCTTCTAGTATTGGTGCTTCTATTTTATCAATTCGTGGTTGTTGTATCATTGTACTATCATTTACCTTCATTGAAGTATCACTATTACTTACATATGTAGGTGTCGTTTCTTGCACAAGTTGTGGTTCAACAACCTTACTTTGTATACTTTCAACTTGTGGTGTAGGGTAGGAAAAAGTAATTTGTTCATTCCTTGTTTCTACTACTTTACGCTCGATACTAGGTACTGCTATTTTTTCATGTAATGCATCGATAATACTTTGTTTCAATAGTTGTTCTAGTTGTTTTTCTTTGGATAAGCGTACTTCCCACTTACTTGGATGTACATTGACATCTACTAACTTAGCATCCATCTTAATATTGATTACCGCAATTGGATAACGATCACTTGGAATAAATTTAGCATATGCTTCTTGGATCATCTTATGAAGTCGATACGAGCGTACCATTCTTTGATTTATATAAATCATCATGTAGTATTTACTAGCTCTCGTAATACTTGGTTGTATGATATATCCATCAATCTCATAATCACTATCTTGTGTTTCTAAATGAATTGCATTTTTAGCAATTTCTCTACCATATATATTCATCATTACTTCTAATTCATTATTTTTTCCATTACTTCTAAATACTTCTTTTCCATCATGGGTTAATAAAAATGCGATATCACTTCTTGATAAAGCAAATTTTTGAATCACATCACTGATTAGTGAAAATTCATAAGAAACAGATTTCAAATGTTTCAGTCTTGCTGGTGTTTTTTGAAATAAGTTTTTTACTAGTATTTGAGTTCCTTGATTACAGGCATATGGTTTCGCATGTATGGTTTGTCCATACTTTATTTCTACTTGCGTAGATTCATTCGTATCATTTGTATTTAAGATAACATGCGATACAGAAGCAATAGATGGAAGTGCTTCTCCTCTAAATCCCATCGTATGTATGTTCCATAAGTCTTGTACATCACTTATTTTACTCGTTGCATGACGTTTAAATGACATACATGCATCTTGAGCATTCATTCCATCTCCATCATCTATAATATTTATTTCTTCTAATCCACCTTGTTTAATGTGAATTTCAATGTTTTTCGCATTTGCATCTATACTATTTTCAACTAATTCTTTCACTACTCCCATGGCTCTTTCTACTACTTCACCAGCAGCTATCATATTGGCCAAATGAGAGTCTAACGTTTTAATTTTTGACATCTTCACCTCTTATTATTTATTTTTTAATTCTTGTAGAAACAGTAATGCATCCATAGGAGTCATTCGATTTATATCTACTTGATGAATCATCTCACTATATTTATCTACTACCTTTTCTTCTACGACTATTTCTTTTTTCTCTATGTTTAAATCAAATTCATCTTTTTGAATATGGTCTAATATTTGTTTCGCTCTTGATAACACACTTTCAGGTAATTTCGCAAGTTTTGCCACATTTATTCCATATGATTTATCTGCTTTACCTTCTAGCATACGATATAAGAAAGTAATATGATCTTGTTCTTCTTTTACTTCAACATGAATGTTTTTAATACCTTCGTGTTTATCTGCCAATACCGTTAATTCATGATAATGTGTTGAAAACAATGTTTTTGCTTTGGTATGATCATGAATATATTCTAGCATTGCTTGCGCTAAAGACATTCCATCATAAGTAGAAGTTCCTCTCCCTATTTCATCAAATAATATTAATGAGTGTTCTCCTGCATTTTGTAGTGCATAGTTTGCTTCAATCATTTCAACCATGAAGGTAGATTGTCCACTCATAATATCGTCACTTGCACCTATTCGTGTAAAGATCTTATCAAAGATTGGTAAATCTGCTTTCTTAGCGGGTACATAACATCCGATTTGAGCCATGATAACTAACAGTGCAGTTTGTCTCATATACGTTGATTTTCCACCCATATTAGGCCCGGTAATCATTAGAATTTGGTCTTCTTCACTCATAATTAAAGAGTTGGATACATATGTTTGTTGCTTCAACATATCATCTAAAATAGGATGTCTAGCTTCTATTAAATCAATGGCACTTGAGTCATGGAATGTAGGTCTTACATATTTATTGTTTGAACTTACAACACTTAATGCATATAAAGCATCAATACTCGCTAAGCCTTTGGCTAATTCATGCAAAGGAGATAAGTATTCTTTCATCTCTTCAAGAAGTTGTTGGTATAACAATGTTTCAATACAAATTGCTTTCTCTTGTGCTTGTAGAATTGATTCTTCTTTCTCTTTTAACTCACTTGTAACAAAGCGTTCTGCATTGCTTAAAGTTTGTTTACGTTCATAATTAAATTCAGGTAAAATTTTATCCACATTGGCTTTTCTTACTTCAATGTAGTAACCAAATACACGATTATATCCTATTTTTAATGAAGTAATTCCCGTGCGCTCTTTTTCTTTGGCTTCTAGTTCTAAAATAAAGTTACTACCACTGTCTCTTAATTTTCTATATTCATCTAATTCTTCATTATATCCATCTTTAAAGATACCACCATCTTTATTAGATTGAGGTGGATTATCCACAATAATATCTTCAATTTTAGTATATAATTCACGACAAGTACTTATTTCTCTAAGTTCTTTCATTGATTCACAATCTTTAAATACATCCATTATTTGAGGGGCATATTTCAGGGTTGTTACGAGTCTTAATATATCTCTTGGAGTAGCACTACCATATGCGATTCTTGCACATAGTCGTTCCATATCAAATACATTACCTAAATACTCTTTCAATTCATCTTTTAATATAAAATGATAGTTTAAGTAGTCGATTGTATCTAAACGTTGATTGATTTTTTGTTTATCTATTAATGGATATAGCACCCATTTTTTAAGCATTCTACTTCCCATTGCACTTCTTGCTTCATCTAAAAAGCCCCATAGTGTTTGAGATTTAGACTGTGTTCTCAATGTTGATACAATTTCTAAGTTCTGCTTACTTGAATAATCCATTTGTAGGCAGGTGTTATCTTCCATTATTTCTAACTTAGATAAGTGTGCCATGCTTCTCTTTTGAGTATGATTTAAATAGTTTGTCAACAATGCAAAACTTTCAATGACTCTATGATCCTCTACATCTTCTACTAAGTGTTTATATTCTGCTAATAAAGCACCCGCATTAAATTCTGAGATAGTGATACGATTCATTTGTCGAATTACTTTAGTGTATGTCTTATCTAAATTCTTATCAATTACTACTTCTTTTACATTCATCATCAATAATGCTTTTTGTAGTTCTTCTCTATTTTTAGGTATACATGTAGCAATAACTTCTCCACATGTCATTTCACAATAGGTAATTGCGAATCCAAATTGAAAGTCATAAATACTAGCGATGTATACATTATTTTTTTCATCACTAACTTCGTCCATGATTGTTCCTGGTGTTACAATTTTCACAACATCACGCTTCACTATTTTACCAGCACTCGCTTCTTCTAGTTGTTCCACTATGGCAACTTTGAATCCTTTTTGGGTCAATCTTTGGATATATCCACTAGCTGCATGAAAGGGAATTCCACACATTGGAATTTTATTCTCTGCGCCACCATTTCTACCAGTTAATACTAAATCTAATTGTTTTGAGGCTACTTTAGCATCTTCAAAAAACATTTCATAAAAATCTCCTAGACGATAAAAAACAATGCAATCTTTCAAGTTATTTTTTACCTCTAAGTATTGAACAATCATCGGTGTGTACTTTATTTCAGCCATTATAAAAATCTCCTCATCTTATCATAGTTTATTATATCATAAGTTAGTAAATTTATAGCATTTCAATTCCTATATAAGAAAAAAAGGACAATTAAGCCTTTTTCTTTTTATATATGATTGCAACTAACACCATGATAAGTGTAATTAACAAGATTCGTCCATAGATGGTTTTCGCAAAATATGCGATATAGCCTAAATATGGGATATAAAATAACACACTACTTTTGTACTGTAAACTATAAGATACGTCATTGGGATCTACAACTTCGTTTGCATCTCCTTTACATGTTATCATTTCTGTTTCTTTATCAATAGATGTTATTCGATGTGTAATAAACACTTCACTATTCAATAATTTATACGTAATAATATCTTTATCATCCAATTCTTTGAATGTTTCTTCTTGATTTATTGTTAGACTTCCCTTAGGTATCGTTGGATCCATACTCGTGCTAATCACACTATATGCACTTAAGTTATACCAGTTGAAGAAAAGAATAATGACAAGAAATCCAATTAACAGAATCATTAAGATAACATTATCTAACCGTTTTAGATTAGATGGCACTTTACATTTCAAAGACATTTCCTTTTTTATCTGCAAGAATCATACTGACATTTAATTTTTCTTTGACACTTTGTGGTATCTCTTGCCACGCTCTACGATAAGCAACGCTATCATTAAACGCTAAACTATAGTGTACGTTATCATCTATCATATATTTTAGTACTTCGTTGAATTTATTAGGCAGAGTTTGCTTTCTACCTCGTTTCATAGATTGGATATGAATAAATCTTCTTTCCACACCATTTTTAGCTTCAATATATTCTTTATTTTCTTCATATTCATAGCCTTGTAGTTGCAACCAATCTTCGACTAGTTTATTTAAGTCAGAGCTATTACATTTTTTTCTTCTTTTTCTAGAGATGAGTTTCTCTTCTTCACTTTTGCTTGGTCTTCCTCTTTTTTTATCTGGATACATCCGTTCTCTATCGATTAGATTATCTACATAAAATCTTACTTTTAAATGTGAACCAAACCCCGTATTTCCTTTTGGTGTTTCTAATATTAAATCCCCCACATACAATAATTTGTATATCGCCTGACAACAAGTCGGCATTGTCGCAAATCCGTTTGATATTTCCTCGTGTAATTCCTTAGAACTTAATTCTATATAACTTTTTCCCTCATTGTGTGCTACTTCTCTTTTTTCATTTATAACTTCAATATAATTTTTTATTCCTGGACCTTTCATAATGTATCACTCCTTTGATTACATTGTAAGGATTTATGATGTCGAAATTACACGAATCTAGGAGAATACAAAAAAAAACACATTTTACTGTGTTTTCTCTATTTATTATTCGTCTTTTGTACAAGCATATCCGAATGAAGTTAATGCTTCTTCTATTCCTTTAAGGTCAGAATAGTCAAGTTCTGCATTAATACCATAGATATCTGCTTCTAAATCATAGTCTGCTAATACAATACGTAAATCTACAGTTATTGTCATTGTTTCTTTATCACTAGTAAAGATTACTTCTGTTCCTGCTATATCTTCTACTTCTGCAAAAGATTTTTCGCTTTCTGCACTGTATTCATCAAAAGTAAGATTAGCTGATTGTAATTCTTCTTCTGTGAATATTTGTATTAATATATTTGATACCGCAATTACTTCTTCGCCATCATATTCTAATACTTGACTCAAAGTCATTCCACCATATGATAAATTACATGTTAATTTATCGTTTGAATTACCTGATGAATCCATAACACTTGCTCCATAAATCATGGCACCCATTAATAATACAATAATGATACCTGCAATCAATAATCCTATTTTTTTCTTAGGTTTCGCTTCTGTTTCAACTTCTAAATCATTTGAACTTGTGAATGTGATATCTTCATTTAGTAGGTTTTCTACTTCTGTTATTTCTTCAACCACGTCGTTTATTTCTTCCACTACTTCATTTGTTTCCTCTACCACTTCATTTGTTTCTTCTTCTAAAAACTCTTTTTCTTCGTTTATCATTTCTTTTTCCTCTTATCTCTCTATCATAATTTCTACGTATGCATCCCCTGCACCAGTGGATGTTTTGACTCCCTTGCCTTTCATTCTCAGTTTTGTATGAGCATTGATTTGACTCGGCACTTTAAGCGTTACGACATCATATATACCTTCTATGCGTATCTCACATCCGTTTTTCGCATCGCTTGCGCTGATGGTTTTTCGCATATAAATATCATTCATTTTACGTTCGAATCGAACATCCTGTTGAACTGTGATTTCAACGTATAAATCTCCACGTTTTCTAGTCATTTGATTCAACTCACCATATCCTGGAATTCTTACACTTTGTTTATTTTTAATTCCTGCTGGAATTTTCATATTCACTTTCATTTTCTTCAATGTATAACCACCTACAGAATTGGGTTTATACGATTCTGCAACTATACTTTTCGTAATCCCTTTAATAGATTCCATAAAAGTTATTGTTAAGGTAGAAAATTTGTGTAAAGATACCGGTCTTGCAGATTGTTGTGCTCCACCAAAAAATGAACTAAAGATGTCTTCAAAGTTTTGTGAGTTTCCATATGGACTAGAATAACCTTGTTGTCCACCAAATCCTGCACCTTGCATTCCATCTCTTCCATAACGATCAAAGCTAGCTCTACGTTGTGGATCACTTAACACTTCATAAGCTTCATTTACTTCTTTAAATTTTGCTTCAGCATCACTTTCCTTATTCACATCAGGATGAAATCTTTTAGCTAATTTACGATATGCTTTTTTTATTTCATCTTCTGTTGCGCTTTTGGCGATACCTAAGACCTCATAATAATCTCTTTTTTCCATCTTATCCTCCAAGCAATACATTAATATTACCACTAGATAGCTATATGTTCAAATATATATTTGTCTATATTCACCTATTTATACCAATTTATTAATATACATACTAGAGTATAATCTTTGAATGTGTTTTTAAAGTGATATAATATTTTTAAACCTTGTGAAATTGAAATTATAGCATCATTTCACCCTATTCTTCAGATAATTAAAAAAGAGCTATTGCTCTTTTTTTGTTTCACTTAATTTATTCTTCTCCAGGTAACATAAATACTTGATCTCCCACATCTTTCGTAGCTAAGTATTTTCCTCTAGCATAACGGATGATGTATTCTACATCATTTAAATTATTTACTTCTTCCGTTAATGCTTGTTGTTTTTCAACAAGTTCCTCATTTTCTTTATTCACTAGTGATAAACTTTCTTGATATTCAAACCATGTTTGAACCTCTAACGCAGATTGGTATAATAAAAAGCCAGAAACTCCTAATAGCACTAAACATTTAATTGCTTGGGTTTTCTTTTTTGCCATTGTGTTTTCTCCTTTTTTTCATATACAGTATACGATTCACTCGTAGTATAAGTATACGACAAAATTGGTAGAATGGTAACAAAAATTTATTAACTTTGTAAAAATGACATACCAACACTGGATATAAGAAGTAATAATAAGCCAATACGAACGTAATGAAAAAGATAAACATATACATGTTTAATATACCATCATTTAATTTATATAACCCTTGATAGGCGAGTAAAATGAATAGAGAATTAAATGAAGTATCGATAAACAATCTAAGTTTAAAGGAATTTAGCGATATCATTAACACTTGTTTAAAACTATAAAGAAAACTAAATACTATTCCTGCACAACACATATATAGGATACTAAGTAATTGAATTTGTAGATACATCATCTAAACATTTTTTTTAAAAAGGATTCTCTACTTGTTTTTCTTTCATCTAAATATAGAATACCTTCTATTACTCCTTTTATATGAACTTCTCCACGTTCTTTATCAAGCTTATCTAAGCCTAATCCAGTTCCTGTAATTTCCATGTACCCTTGTACACTTTCAATCACAAACATTTCATCATCAAAACTTTCAATTTGTTTTACTCCACTAATCTCTAATAGTTTTCTATCTTTCATGACTACATTATGATATGGGTTAGTTTCAAATTTGATTGAGTTAAACTCTGTCATACTTCACCTCCATTTTAAGTATATGCTCCTATTGTAAAATTATGATTATGGCTTATAATGTATATACACCTTGGAGGTATATTATGGATTTCTCAAGTATTATTTCAAACATTATTTATTTAATTCCTGCATTATTAATTTCCTTAGTTTTACATGAATGGGCTCATGGGTATACATCTTATCTGTTAGGAGATCCAAATCCGAAGCATGATGGAAGACTATCTTTGAATCCTTTGAATCATATTGATCCTGTGGGAGCTTTATGTTTATTAGTATTTCATTTTGGGTGGGCAAAACCTGTTGTGGTTAATCCGAGAGCATATAAAAATCCGAAGATGGGAATGGCACTAACTGCACTTGCTGGACCATTAATGAATTTCATCATTAGTTTCATCTGCATTTGTATTATGCTTCTTATGATTAAGTTTCGCGTACAAGTTTCACCTATCACATCTTATTTATATACTGTAACACAATATACAGCAATTCTAAGCATTGGTCTTGGAGTATTTAATCTGATTCCTGTCCCCCCATTAGATGGATCTAAAATATTATTTTCTTTTCTTCCAGAAGAAATGTACTTTCATTATATGAAGTACGAAAAATATGGAATGCTTATGTTGATGGTATTAATATTTACTGGTTTCTTATCAAGTGGACTTTCAAATATCAATCAAGATATATATGTAGCCATTTATAAATTTGCTACAATGATAATTGGTATCTAATTAAAAAAGGTGTCTCCTTGAAAGGAGAACCTTTTTTATTTCATTACACACCATATATACGTTAAGCAAGTGTTTGTATATTAATATATATGCCTACAAAGATGTAGTACAAACTTTTCTAGTCCTCGTACATCCACCTCATTAAAGTTATTGAGATCATATGAGTCGATGTCTAATACCCCGTATAATTTTTTGTCTATAATGATCGGTACAACTATTTCAGAATTTGAGTCCCCATCACATGCGATATGTCCTTCAAATTGATGAACATTACCTATACACTGTATTTCCCTCGTACTAGCACACGTACCACACACACCTTTACCTAACTTTATATGCATACAGGCTACCTTACCTTGAAATGGCCCTAGAATTAATTCTTCGTTATCTACTAGATAGAATCCTGCCCAATTCACATGGTCTATACTGTGAAACAGCAATGCTGAGGCATTACTTAAGTTCGCAATAGTATTCGTTTCATTTTCTAATAGCGCATCTAATTGCTTTATTAATAGTTCATATCTTTGTTTCATTTTTCCTCCAAATACACAAAAAACGTTAGTTCTTACGTAACGTTTGTGTCTTCTTTTAATATTCTTTTTTCTTCAATTACTTCAAATACTAAATTAGCATCTTTTTTACTTGCCTGTTTGGGTGTGTCTAACACTTTAATTGTTAGTTCTCTATTTCCAAATTGTACTATGATAATATCATTTTCTTTTACATCAGT
Organism: uncultured Erysipelotrichaceae bacterium; assembly: GCA_947036815.1. Lineage (GTDB taxonomy): Bacteria > Bacillota_I > Bacilli_A > Erysipelotrichales > Erysipelotrichaceae > CAMQRS01. The sequence goes on along the minus strand of CAMQRS010000001.1, from coordinate 110,897 downwards.
ACTAGGTTTTGCTCTGCGTCCATTTACGAAGATACGCTCTTGATCTGCTAATTCTTTGGATACACTTCTTCTTTTTAATACTCTTGCTACTTTTAAATATTTATCGACTCTCATGTGTTTCACCTACTAGATATAGTGTAACATAAATTACTAGTTATCCCAACTCTCTAGCGAGTAAATCAGCTAATATTTTTACTTGGTCTAGTTCATTTTCTTTATATTCTTTATATGTATATATCATAATAAAACTAGCATAATATATTCCGTCTTTCACAATCGGTGCAAAACATCCTGAATAACGCTGCTCATCGTCCTTGTATACCTTTGTATTATAAAATGATTTCATTCTATGTATTTGTTGGCTACGGTTAAGAAATTGTTCTTCAAGCTGTATTTCATTATTTTTAATGTATTCTTCACTATTAAAAAACACTTCATTTTTATAACTTTCTTTTAATAGTTCACACATATATACAATAGATTGATAATGAGGACTGCTTTCATCATATTTACGAATACAAACAACATTATTTTCAAGAAAGATTTCAATACTGTCTCCCTCTTTCATTTTATGCATTTTTCTTATTTCTTTGGGTATTACTAACCTACCTAAGTCATCTATTCTTCTAACAATTCCTGTTGATTTCATATTGATACTCCTTCTATTAGTATATCTATATCTATTTTTTACCATTATGAAATATTTATTCACTGAATATGAATAATTCTTTATCTTTTTATAAAAAAAACTATGAACAATGATTCTTGGATATCTCATACGCCTCATTCTTTCATAGCTTATAGTTATATTATTCTAAGTTTTTGATTGCCTTAAGTCCCATGCATGATGATATTACACATGTTATTATTTCTGCAAATGCAATTGAGAACCAAATACCATCAAGTCCAAACATACTTGAGAAGATAACGGCACATATACTGACTAACAATAATTGTCTCATTAAATTAATAATTAATGATGAAACCCCTAACCCTAGTGCTTCAAACATTCCTGAGAATACAATGGCAGTAGTAGAAAATATAAAACCTAGTGCGATAATTCTAAATGCTCTTGTACCAAGTATAATCATTTCTTGTTCATTCGAAAACAATTGAATGATGGTAGATGGAAACAATTCAAATACCAATGTTCCTATCACCATAATCACTAAGGTGAATAACAATGCATATTTTACTACTTCTTTGACACGATCAATTCGTTTAGCTCCCATATTATAACTAATGATAGGTCTCATTCCTTGTACAATTCCACATGCTGGCATGTAAACAAACGTTTGTAGTTTGAAGTATATACCGAATACATTTACTGCTGCTTGAGAAAAACTATATAGTATTGAATTCAAGACACTCACTAGTATTGATGGAAATGCCATCATTAATCCAGAAGGAATGGCGATTAAATATAAACTCTTACTTATTTCTTTATCAAACTTGAAATGCTTAAATTCAACTTTGATCATTTTTAGATTTCGTTTATATAACAAATATGCAAAGAAACATGCTGTTACTTGTCCAATAATAGTTGCTATTGCTGCCCCTTGTATTCCTAATCCAGGCATTCCAAACAATCCAAATATTAGAATTGGATCTAATATGATGTTTACGATAGCTCCCACAATTTGAAGAATCATCGGTGTGAACATATTTCCTGTAGCTTGAAACATTTTTTCTATTAAAATGTGAAATTGCATCCCAAATGTACAACATATGACAATTTGTATATAAGATACACTCATATTGATAATCTCAATATCGTTTGTGAATAGTTCTACAAATGGTCTAGCAGCAAATAATCCAATGGCAACAAAAATTAAGCAGTGAATACCCGTAAATATAAATCCGTGTTCTGCAATTTTATTTGTTTGCTCACTATCTTTCTTACCTAAGCTTTTTGCGATTGTAGCATTGATAGCAACCCCAATCCCTACAGATACTGCAAGACATATATTTTGTAGTGGGAATGCTAGTGATACAGCTGTAAGTGCATCATTTGATATTTGAGCAACGAAAAAACTATCTACTATATTGTATAGCGACTGTATTAACATTGATATCATCGGAGGTATTGACATTGCTAATAGTAATGAAAATATCCCTTTTTTTTCTAATTTATTATTTTCCATATTTTTCTCCAAAAAAAAGACTAAAAACTTCACTGTTATAAATCAGAAACAGTAAAATCTATAGTCTTTTGACATTTTCTTTTGTAATGCTTTAATAATTTATCATTTATTGACCTTAAAGTCAACAAATTCAGTTAAAACCTACGATAGCTACAGGTTTATTTTATATTCATCAACATTCCAAAATCAAAGACAACCCATGTTTCATTAGCATCTAAAAACAATAAAATTTCTTTAATCGTGTCATCTTCTGTTTTAAACTCATACAGCAATGCTGGAACTATTTGACTAGTATTAATTCCATTAAATGGTTTCATTGTTGGTTCTTCAATTATTTCTAAACTAAAGTAACGTTGTGATTGTAGACGAAATATATCTGCTGTGATCACTTCATCCTCTACGTAATCACTTACGTATGAATAGCCTATGTTATCTGCTATGCCATATTCATTCGCGACGATGTATCCTGCACTCACTGTTTCTAAATCTTCCATGGTAATGTCTTCACTGTATGCATCAAAATCCAATATATCACTTTCTGCTTCCATCTCTGTAAGTAAATCTTCAAATGATTGTGAAACTAACTCTTCATCTAATGTATCTTGTAACATAGTATCGAATGGAATTGTTCCTTTTATATTTGGACTGCATGCCACACAAGTAAGGCATATAAATAATATTCCTAGTGTCTTTTTCATCGATTGCTCCTTTATTTTAATTATTTCTTATAATTTACATTTAATTTTTCTTCATCACTTATTATTATCTAATAGGCGTTCACAAGTTGATATGAATTCTATCATCATACTTAAATACGTTTTACTTTTTGGAATAAAGGCAATAATTTTTCTGTTTTGATACTTAATTTTAATATCTATACTCAATGTTGTAGCTCGTTCAAATAATGCAACGCCATCAACATGGTTACTAAAATATTCACTAAATACAACGTTTACCCCTAGTTTGGTTTGTTTGAAGTCATCTATATTTGGTTCATTCAATAATATGTCTATTTGTTTCTTTTCAAATAATAGTTCTACTGCTCTTGGTAATTTCCCGTGTGTATCGATAATTTCAGCCTGCATTTCAATTAAGTCACGTTTCGTTTTCATTGCTTCTAATTTCTGGTACAGCGTTATTTTTTCATAATCTTGTTCCTCGAATTTTTCAGGTATATAAGCATCTACTTTTATTTCTGCTTTCATACTCTCTTCTTCTACATCAATTACTTCGCCTTTACTCTCTTTAATTGCATCATTCAGCATTTCAATATACATATCCATTCCTACCGTATCAATAAATCCGGCTTGTTTCGCTCCTAACATATCTCCTGCTCCTCGAATACTTAAGTCTCTTAGAGCTATCTTATATCCACTACCTAGTTTCGCAAATTCTTTCATTGATTTTAAACGCTTCATTGCGATTTCGCTTAGTTGTTTTTGAGGTGCGTACATTAGATAGGCGTAGGCTAGTCGATCACTTCTTCCAACTCTACCTTTAATCTGATACAACTGAGACAATCCAAAACGATCTGCATCTTCAATTATAATTGTATTGGCATTCGGGATATCAATTCCAGTTTCAATGATAGTTGTGCATACCAACACTTGATATTCTTTGTCGGTAAACTTCATCATCACATCTTCTATTTCTTCTTTACCCATTTGACCATGAGCAACACCTACTCTTAAATCTGTAATACTGTTTTGTAGCTTTCTAGCCACTTGATATATTTCTTTCACATTATTAAACAAGTAAAATACTTGTCCATTTCTAGATAATTCACGTTCTATCACTTCTTTAATAAGAACGCCATTTTTTTCTATCACATATGTTTGAATACTCATTCTATTTCTAGGTGGCGTATTCAGTTGTGAAAGTTGACGTATTCCTACTAATGACATTTGTAGGGTTCTAGGGATCGGAGTAGCACTTAACGAAAGAACGTCGATACTTGTTTTTAATTCTTTTACTTTTTCTTTATGCTCTACTCCAAAACGTTGTTCTTCATCAATAATTAGTAATCCAATATCTTTGAACTTTAATTGTTTTGAAAATAATCTATGTGTTCCTATTAAGATATCTATTTTCCCATCTTCTAAGTCTTGTTTTATCTTTGTAAATTCTTTCGTAGTAATGAATCGATTCACTATTTTTATATTAATTGGAAAGTTTTGAAACCTTTTTAATGCGGTTTTAAAATGTTGTTGTGATAGTATCGTAGTGGGGCATAAAAAACCTACTTGTTTGTTGTCTAAAACTGCTTTGAAAGCTGCTCTAAAGGCTACTTCTGTCTTTCCGAAGCCCACATCCCCACAAAGTAAACGATCCATAGGAAGAGGCTTCTCCATGTCTTGTTTGATTTCTGCTATTGCTTGAGTTTGGTCAAGTGTTAACTCATATGGGAAGTCATCTTCAAACTGATTCATAAAAGTATTATCTTTAGAAAAAGCATACCCAATATTTTGTTCTCTAAGTGAATATAGTTTTACTAGACGTTCTGCTAACTCTTTTACATTCTGAGTTACTTTTGCCTTCGTTTTTTCCCATTCTCCACTTCCTATTTTATGTAGTTTTGGTACCGCACCTTCTTTAGATACAAACTTACGAATGAGTTTAAACTGTTCTAAAGGAATAAGTAATTCATCATTCCCTTTATAAATAACTCTTAAATAATCTTTATGAATTCCATCCTTCTCTTTATTCACAATACCTAAGTATTTACCTACACCATATAATTTATGGACAACATAATCTCCATGATGTAATTCTAAGTAATCATGAAGGGCTTCTGCTTCTTTAAACTTATTGTTTTGTAGTTTTTGTCTATTATCCACATTAAATAAATACTGTTCACTATACCATGCTATTTTTTCATCATTTGCTTTAAATCCTTCATATAATCCTTCATGAACAATATGAACTCCCTTAGTTGCACTTAATACTTCATCATAAGGCACTTCTAAATTATATAATAATGTTTTAATTTTTTGAGCTTGTATCGTACTCACATCAATGATAATTGAATAATCTGTATCTAAAATAATCTGTTGAATTTTTCTTTCTAATGGAATCTCTGTATATATTAATTCTTCAACATTAGAAAAAACAGGGTTTCTCTCATGGACAAACAGTTGTATTTTCATTGCTTCTTTTTCATATAAATGAATATCATTAGCTACATGGTATAAAGCAATACTGTGATTCATTGATTGTAGTTCTTGTACATACGATATGTTTTCACTGAAGGTATGTTTAAATGATTTTTCTACTTCATCTACACTACTAATAATGATATCTTTTGTTTGTATATAATCAACAACACTATATTGTTCACTTAGTAATCCATAATATTTATTTAATGATGGATCTTTTTCCTGATTCTTGATTAATTCCATATCATGTGCAATATGATCTATCAATTCTTGATTCGTCACTGCTTCCATCTTTTCTTGTAGTATAGATACTAGGATTTGGTTTTCTCGCTCACTTAATAGAAAATCACTTGCTGGTATAATGATTGCTTCTTGAATTGTTTGTATCGTACGTTTTGTTTCTATATCATAAAACCGAATACTTTCTATTTCATTGTCAAAGAATTCAATTCGTAATGGATATTCATAGTTCATGGAAAAAACGTCTATGATTCCTCCTCTACTTGCATAACATAAAGGTTGATCGACATAACTTACTTTACTGTATCCTGCATAAAATAAATTCTGTTTCATTTTCTCAAAGTCTAAAATATCATTCACTTTAATATGATAGCTATATTCTTTGTATACTTCTGGATTGGCTAAAAACTTTGTGTATCCATCACTGTGTGTGACACAGACATAAGTATCTTTATCAATCATAGTTTGTAACGCTTCTATTTGTTTGGCTTGTAGTTCTGGAGATGCTGCAATAGATGCTACTCGTAAGCTACCTTCTACGCCAAAAAGCAGCACATCTTCTTGTAGTAGGGGCGTAAGCCTGTCATACAAATTTTGTGCTGTGTATAAATTGTTTTTAACAATTAGTATTCTTCCTTTTTTCTTTTTATATGAACTAGCAATCATCAAAGCTTCTTCGTTAAGAGATAAGTTTCCTAGTTCATTTTTTCTTTCATGGTAAGCAACAAATGCTTCATTACTTGAAAGTTTATTTAATAGTTTATTCAATATGTCACCTACTTTTTATTGTATTTATTCATCGTATCATCAAATGAATGTGTTAGGAAATATAATCCTGCATTTTTAGCATCTACACACGCTTCTTCAAAGTCTACTAATTCTTCTTTTCTAAATTTAGTCAGTACATAATCTACGACTGGAATTCTAGCGTCTTTGCCAATTCCAATGCGTATCCTGTTGAATTCTTGTGTGCCTACGTGTTGTATAATATTTTTCATTCCATTTTGTCCGCCTGCACTACCTTTTGCTCGTAATCTTATTTTCCCAATTGCTAAGTCTAAGTCATCATAAATAACTAATATATCTTTTGTTTCTATTTTAAAGAAATCCATAATAGCTCTTACGCTCTCACCACTTAAGTTCATGTATGTTTGTGGTTTTAATAAAATTACACTTTCACCTCTGTAGTTTGTTTTCACATATAATCCTTTTCCCTTATTTTGATTGATTGCTACATTTAATTCACTCGCAATTAAATCTATCGCCATAAATCCAGCATTATGTTTTGTTTTTTCATATTCCCTACCAGGGTTTCCTAATCCTATTATTAGTTTCATTATAATACCTCTATTTATTTTTTACTCTTTCTATTTCTTTTACTACTTTTCTATATTGTACACATATTATCTCATTTATTTCTTCAATATTCATCTGTTTATTGGCAACAATTACCACACTTAAATCGTTATGAACAATAACTGATATATTACCATACGCTAAGCGTTTAGACAATATCAGTTCATAGGTTAATTCTTGATTTTCTATAATTCCGGTATATTTACTACGAATTATTAGTTGTTGCTTAGTTGGCATGTGTGTCCTCTTTAATTACCCTTATTCTACAATACATCTAGCTCTTGTTCAAATAAGATACTCACATAAAGCAAAAAGTGCCTCGTTCCTTGAAGTAAGAACGAAACACTTTAAACATACTTTGTTTTACAATGTAATCACATCACTTTTCAAACAAATAATAAGTATTATTTAGTTTGGATATTCATATCCTATACTCTTAATTTATCTAGATGTGATGTCTTGATTGATTGATATATTCGACTATTTCTTAGGGTTTTGGTATCCATTTCCCATAAATTTTAATCGCTGATTCACCCATATGAGTTTCTGTAAATCTCGTTGTAAACATTTTATCTATATACCAACCACTAAATGTATGAGTTAAGCTAGTAGGAATCATTATATTAAATTCCTCACCGTAACTATGATAGGTTTCTCTTTTTTTTGTTGCTATTCTTCTTTCTGCATTAAGGAATAAAGCTTTTTTAGATATTCATTCTCCGCTTGTAGATATAATATCTCTTTATCTTTTGCTATTAGTAGCTCTTCGCTTGTTTTAACTTCTTTTGATTTATCAATATAATTTTTCATAGTAGAAATTCTTCCTTTTTTCTTTTCTACTATATCATAATTGTTGGACTTATATAATTTAATCCAGTTAAACAACATTCCATTAGATAGTAATCCATATTTGATTGATGTAGACATAACAGATCTATTGGATAAGAGAACTTCATCAATTATAATTTTCTTTTGTGTTTGATTATAATGCCTATTTTTCTTTTTACTGAGTATTTTTACTCCGTGATAATCAATGAGTTTAACTAGATACCCTATATGGTTTATATTGATATCAAATTTTTTTGCTAAATTAACAAGGGTTTCTCCTTGTTTTCTAAGCTTATATATTTGTATTTTTTTGTTTCTCGTAAGTTTTGTCATAAAAAAATGAACCTCCTAAATTGGTTGTCCAACTTTTGGGGTTCATTTCATTTCATACCTAGATTACAGCCTATTTAGTAATAGATTTTACTCCACCAACACTACAATTTAAAGAACCGATAATACAATGACTATCAATTTTTTTAAGTTTTACTTAATGTTTAAGCTACAAAGCAAATTTTTAATCTTCTTTGGTTTCCTTCACCTTCTGATATTGTTGAAATATGAGAAAAATTACCTAAATGATTATGCACTGCTTTTCTTTCATCATTTGGCATCGGATCTAATGTTGCATCTGTTTTAGTTCTTACAACTGTTTTTGCAACTCTTTCGGCTAAATAACACTCTTTTTTATATTTTTTGTCTTTATATCCATTAACATCTACTAAGATACTAACTCTTTTCTTAAATTTCCCTGAAACAGCAGCTTTAATAACTGTATTAAAAGCCTGTAATGTCTGGCCATTTTTACCAATTAGAATAGCATTGTTTTCACCGTTAAGGATTAATTTATAGAAATTATTATCTTCTTCTATTTCTAAAGAAACATCCATATTTATATTTTCAAAATAACTCATTAAATAACTATAAATGAAGTCTTTAATATCATTCTTACAATATGCACTAATTGTGATTAATTTTCCTAAACCTAGAAATCCTGATTTTTCTTCTATTATTTGATAAGTAATATCTTCTATACTAACTTTTTTTTCTTCAGAGACTTTTTTTAAAACATCTTCTAAAGTTTTTCCTGTGTATATATTCATATTTTTCTCCTACATGTTTTTTATAAAGAATTTTTGAATTACTATATTTTGTATAATTCTTGAGAATGCACTTACCATCCAGTAGAAAGACATTCCTAATGGCCAACTTAATGATACGAAAGTTACCATAATCAATGACATATACATTACCATATTCATCTGACCTGCCATTCCACCTTTTGCTTGTGGATTTGCATAATCTTTAGTTTTAATTGCTTGTTTTTCAGTACGTTTCTTTTGTAAATATTGAGGTAATTTCATAGAAATAAACTGAAATAAAACCATTAATAAAAATATAATAGCTACAAATATTGATTGATCATCAAACGCTAATACACCTTCTGTTGGAGTTCTTGTTAAATCAAGTCCTAGGAATGATCCTTCATTTACGGCTTGTGATCTAATTACTGCTTGATAAACTGATAAGATGATAGGCAACTGAATAAACATCGTTAATATTGATCCAAATGGATTAACATCATATTTTTTATAAAGTGCATTAATTTCATTCCCTTGTTTAACTCTACTATTTTGATCCGTTTTTCCAGTATACTTAGCTTGAATTCTTTGAACTTCTGGCTGTATGATTTGCATTTTTTGAGTTGCTACTTGTTGTTTAATTGACATTGCTGCAATACCAAGATTCAATAACAAAGTAACTACTATAATTCCAATCCCTGCATCTGAGTAGACAGCTACCCAGTTAATTAATTGCGCCACTGGCCATACAAATAAATTAAACCAACTATCTGATATACATTCTAAAAATGGTGTTTCTAATGTGATTAACATTTCTGGTAGTGTATTACCGTCGCTATCTCTAACGTTTGCACATGCTGTTACAAACATTAACAATAAAACACTCATAAAAAATAATTTTTTATTGTCGTTTATAAATTTTTTCATTTTGTTCTCCTTCATATAAATTTAGTTACTTATCCATTCTAACTTTTTTCGCACGAATATACAATCTTTCTAATACTTTTTTATTAATTTCATAATCATTTTCTTTATATTTTTCTTTTATTAAAATAATAGTGTCAAAATTTTCATTAAAATCATATATTTCTTGGACCATCATTCTAATTTGTCTTTTTACTTTATTACGAACAACAGCATTACCTACTTTATTTTTCACTGTTATTCCTACTCTACTTTTATTTTCTTCTTTTAATTTTATATATAAAACGATAGCAGGATCAACGATAAATTTTTTATTCTTTATTATAGTCTCAAATTCTTCAGATTTTTTTACTCTAAACTTCTTTTTCATATCTTCTCCTAATGTCTTATATAAACAAAAATAACTTCAGTTTACCTGAAGTTATTTTTACTTGTTTAAGCTGATAAAACTTTTCTACCTCTTTGACGACGACGTGCTAATACATTACGTCCTCCTGGTGTTTTCATACGAGCTCTAAATCCATGAGTTTTTTGATGTTTTCTCTTACATGGTTGATACGTTCTTTTCATAGGGACACCTCCAATTCTCTCTTAATTTTTTAAAAATCAACATTGCCATTTGATTATAACTAATATAATAAAAAAAGTCAATCACAACTTATTATTTTCATTATATTTGATTAAATAATACCGATTTTTTTAAAGTTATCAACACTCTTATAAAAATGTGGAGATTTTATTTGTAATTTCTCAAATGTTTATAACTTTTCGATGTTTTCCACCCCCTTTTTGCACCGTGTTTTCCACAACATGTGGAAAACACTAAAAAGTTTAAATAAACCTTTATATATAGCGTTTTATAGCACTTAATATAACTGGGAAAACTACTTAAAACTAATTTATTATGGAATACTTTATTTTTTTTCCACGTTGAATACTTTTATCCACAAATCAGGAATAGTTTTCCACAAAACAAATATGTGGAAAACTTCTAAATATGAATAATTAAGCCATAATACTACTTTTTTAAGTGTGGATAATTATTTCTTACAAAAATTAAAGTAGTATTATGAAATAAAATAATATAGAATGTACTTATTATTAAAAGAAAAAAGAGGACTTTATGATACAAAACAATACTTCCGTTATTTGGGATGAAGTACTAGCTACAATACAAAATAACGAAATTTTTGATACTGCCACTTTTTCTTCTTATATAAAAGATTCATCTTTATATGATATTACTGATGAATATGTAATTATTAAAGTTCCTTTTAGTACTTCTAAAAATTTTATAAATTTAAATATACGATATTTTGAAGAAATATTAAAAGAAAAAATGCAAAGAGATTTGAAATGTAAAGTGTTATCAAATAAGGATATCGATAATAAGTTACAAAATAATGATGATTATCAATTTATATATGAGAATGGAAATAAGGTTATTAAGGATAATACGTTTGAGAATTTTATACAAGGTTCAAGTAATAAAGCTGCCTATGCTTCTTCATTTACTTGTGCTTCTAATTTGGATCAGAATATGTTTAATCCATTATTTTTATATGGTAATTCTGGGCTTGGTAAAACCCATTTACTACATTCTATATGTAATTATTTGGAGACAAACTATCCAAATAAAAAATATTTATATGTAGATGGTAATGATTTAATAGATTTAATAATTAAATCATTATATAGTAAAAAAGGAAATCTACTTATTAAAGCAATGACGCAATTAGACTTCCTATTAATTGATGATATTCAGCATCTTGCTAAAACAAATGATTCTCAAGAACTATTTTTCAATATCTACAATAAACTAGTGAGTGATAATAAGAAAATTATATTAACAAGTGATGTTTACCCATCAGAATTAAATAATATAAATAACCGTATTATTTCAAGATTCACATCAGGTTTATCAATTGGAATCGATAGCCCTGAATTTGAAACTGCTGTTAATATTTTAAGAAAAAAAATAAATAACAGAAATGAAGAAATCAATATAACTGACGATGCTCTATATTTTATAGCACGTAAGTTTAATGAAGACGTAAGAAAATTAGAAGGTGCATTAAATGAATTATTATTTAAAGCTATTTTATATAGTGTAGAGATTATAGATGAAGAATTTGCTCAAAATTGTTTTAAAAACAATCCTATCTCTACAAATAATGATGAAGTAACAGCAAATAAAATAAAAAAAGTAGTATGTAGTTACTATAATATTACTAAAAAACAGATAGAATCTAAATCAAGAACAGCAGATATAGCTAATGCACGTCATATAGCTGTGTATTTATGTAGAGAATTACTAGACATGCCATTTAAAAAAATAGGTGGTGAATTTGGAAATAGAGATCATTCAACCATTATGTCTAGTCATGATAAAATGTGTAAGTTATTAAAAAGTAAAGAAACCTATCAAAAGGCTATTTTTCAAATTAAACAAAAATTAAATGTTGATTAATTTCCACTTTATTCCCACAGTTAATTTTGTTAAAATAGTATAGTAAACAAAGGGGAATTTGTATTTTTCCACAATTCCCACCTACTAATAGTAGTATTAATAGAAAAATATTTATAAGGAGGAATACCATGTATTTCAAAATAAACAAAAAAGAATTTTATGATGCATTAGTAACTGTATCAAGAGCAATATCTAATTATTCACCATTACCTGCTTTCTCAGGAATTAAATTTGAAGTTAGTAATAATGATATATGTTTAATAGGTAGTGATTCAGATATTTCTATCAAAACAAATTTAGTTAAAAACGAACATAATAATTTAGAAATTTTTAAAACAGGAAGTATTGTAATAGAAGCTAAATATATTTTAGATATCGTTAGAAAAATAGATTCAGAATTAATAGAGATTGAGATATTAGATGGTTGTACTACAAAAATAAGTGGTAATAAATCTGAATATAAAATAAATGGAATGTATGCAAATGAATATCCTTCATTAGATTTTTCACCATGTGAATCTTCTTTTAATATGAAATCAAACATTTTAAAAACTATAATTCATGAAACTACTTTTGCAACTAGTGAAAAAGAAACAAAACCTGTATTATCAGGTGTTAATTTTTCTTGTATTGATAATAGATTAGTTTGCGTAGCGACAGATAGTTATAGACTTAGTAAAAAAATTGTAGAAATAGATAATAAATTAACTTTTGATATTACGATTCCTGCTAAAGGATTAAATGAAGTAATGAAGTCTTTAGATAAACAAGAAGAAGTTAAAATAAGTTTATCTAATAAAAAAATACAATTTGTTTTAAATAACGTGATGATACAAACTAGATTAATAGATGGTATCTATCCAGATACTTCAAAACTAATACCGAATAGTTTTGAATATGTATTAACTTTAGATTCTAAAGAAATATTATCTGCAATAGATCGTATTAGTTTTATTAAAACTGATGGAGTTAGTGTTATTCGTTTGAATCTAACAACTAATGAATGTATATTATCAAGTAAATCTAAAGAAGTAGGAAGTGCAATTGAAGAATTATCTACTGCTTCTTATGAAGGAGATTCTTTAGAAATATCATTTAATGGTAAATATGTGTTTGATGCTTTAAAAGTAATTAAAAGCCAATTAGTAAGTATATCTTTTAATGGTGAAATGAAACCCTTTATTATTAAATCAATTGATGATGATAACTTAATACAATTAGTTCTTCCTGTTAGAACTTACGCATAAAGTAAATTCAATAATTAACTATATTAACTATATTAACTATCATTTATTATAAATGTAAACAAAAAAAAGGATATGATATTTGAATGAAATCATATCCTTTTTTTTATCCCAATTATAAATAGAAAAAAAAGCGTTTTTATGCTATAATTATGGGGATTGAAAATGAGGTAAAACATGAAAATAAAAATTCAAACTGAGTATATTACGTTAGGGCAATTTTTAAAACTAGCTGATATTATTTCAAGTGGTGGAGAAGCAAAATTTGCTGTTAAAGAACTTGAAATCTATGTAAATGATGAGTTAGAAAATAGAAGAGGAAGAAAATTATATCCTAATGATAATTTAACTATAGAAGGTAATAAATACACTGTTCAATGATTTTAAAAAAAATAATACTTAAAAATTTTAGAAGCTATGAGAAGGAAGAAATTTATTTTCAAAAAGGAATACATTTTATAAGTGGAAGAAATGGTCAGGGAAAGACTAACTTATTAGAGAGTATGTATTACTTGTCTTGTACCAAAAGTCATAGAACTAATAATACTATTGATTTAATTAATAAAGATAATAATTTGTTTGTTTTAGAAGGAACATTAGAAAAAAAAGATAAAGATATAAGTATGAAGTGTATTGCTAATAAAAACGGTAAAAATTTATTTTTGTATAATCAGCCCGTAAAGAAAGTAAGTGAATTCATAGGAGTATTAAATGCTGTTATGTTTTGTCCTGATGATTTAAACTTATTTAATCATACGCCAAAAGAGAGAAGAAAATTTGTTGACTTGGAATTAAGTAAACTTTCTAAATCGTATACTCATGCATTAAATACTTTTTATAAATTATTAAAGGAACGTAATGGATATTTAAAAAATGCGAATGTAGATAAAGAGTTTATTAAAGTAATTGATGAACAAATGATTGATTTTCAAGTAAAAATAATATACCAAAGAAAACAATTTTTAGATAAGATAATAAATAATAGTCATTATTTTTATCAGGAATTAAGTAATGATGAAACAGTGATTACCTATGATTATAAAAGTTTTATTGAATATGATTCAAATGAAGTAATGAAAGATAAAATGAGAATTAAATATAATCAAAGTTTGGAAAGAGATATCTTGTATAAACAAACTACTTACGGAATACATAAAGACGATTTCATTTTTAAAATAAATGGTTATGATGTAGTTAGTTATGCATCACAAGGACAAAAGAGAAGTATTATATTATCTTTAAAACTTGGAATTGTAGAAAGTATATATCAGTTAATAGGTTCATTTCCTATTTTATTGTTAGATGATGTATTTTCAGAACTAGATGTATTCAGAAGAAATAAATTATTAGAATTATTAAATGAAGATATTCAAATATTTATCAGTTCTACTGAAAAAATTAAGATAGAAAATAAAAAAATTTATTATTATGAAATAAAAAAATTTAAAATAAATATATGCAAGGAGGATTAATCATGGCAGAAGAAAAAGTAACACATTCTTATACAGCAGATGATATTCAAGTATTAGAAGGTTTAGAGGCTGTTAGAAAAAGACCAGGTATGTATATTGGTAGCACTTCTGAGAGAGGTTTGCACCACTTAGTATGGGAAATAGTAGATAACTCTATTGATGAAGCACTGGCAGGGTTTGCAAGTGATATTTATGTTGTTATTGAAAAAGATAATATAATTAGAGTAGAAGATAATGGTCGTGGTATGCCTACGGGAATCAACACGAAAACGAATGTATCAGCTGTAGAAACAATATTTACAGTATTGCATGCAGGAGGTAAATTTGGTGGTGGAGCGTATAAAGTTTCAGGTGGTTTACATGGAGTTGGTGCAAGTGTTGTAAATGCATTAAGTGAATGGTTAGAAGTAGAAGTACATCAAAATGGAAACAAACATAGTATGAAATTTGTTAATGGTGGTAATGTTGAAGCACCATTAAAAATAACAGGATCTTCTGATAAACATGGTTCTATTGTAAGATTTAAAGCAGATAAAGAAATATTCACTGAAACAACTGCGTATAATTTTGATACTTTAAATGTAAGAATTAGACAATTATCATTCTTGAATAAAGGAATTAAATTAATTTTAATTGATGAAAGAGAAGAAGAAAGAAGAGTAGAATACTGTTATGAAGGTGGAATTAAGGAATACGTGAGTTTCTTAAATAAAAATAAAGAAGTAATTCATGATAATGTTGTTTATGTTGAAGGAATTGAAGATGGTATTATCGCTGAAATTGCATTTCAATATAATGAAGGGTATATGCCAAGTGTGTATTCTTTCTGTAATAATATTAATACTGCTGAAGGTGGAACTCATGAAGATGGATTTAGAGTTGCATTAACTAGAATTATAAATAAATATGCAATTGAAAAAGGATTATTAAAAAAAGATGAATCATTTACAGGTGATGATGTAAGAGAAGGAATTACAGCCATTATTTCAATTAAGCATCCGAACCCTCAATATGAAGGACAAACAAAAACAAAATTAGGAAATAGTGAAGTTAGAAAAATAGTATCTACAGTATTAACAAATCAATTAGAGAGAGTCTTTGTAGAAAATCCTGCGGTTGCGAAAGCAATAGTAGAAAAATCAGCATTGGCTAATAAAGCAAGAATTGCAGCTAAGAAAGCAAGAGAATTAACACGTAGAAAAAATGCGTTGGAAATATCTTCATTACCTGGTAAATTAGCAGACTGCTCTAGTAAAGATGCAGCTGATTGTGAAATTTATATAGTCGAAGGGGATTCTGCCGGAGGAAGTGCAAAACAGGGACGTAATCCAATGTATCAAGCAATACTTCCATTACGAGGTAAAATCTTAAATGTAGAGAAAGCAAGAATTCATAGAGTTTTTGAGAATAATGAAATTAGATCTATGGTAACCGCATTTGGATGTGGGTTTGGTGATGAAATAGACTTATCAAAAATTAGATATCATAAAATTTGTATCATGACCGATGCCGATGTGGATGGGGCTCATATAAGAACATTGCTTTTAACGTTCTTATATCGCTTCTTAAAGCCGGTAGTTGAAGGAGGGTATATTTATATTACTCAACCTCCTTTGTTCAAGGTACAGCGTGGAAACACCGTTAAATATGCATATTCAGAAAATGAAATGGAAACAATTAGAAAAGAATTAGGTGATAAGACTAAAATTCAACGTTATAAAGGATTGGGAGAGATGAATCCTGATCAATTATGGGATACCACAATGGATCCTGAAAATAGAGTGTTGAAACAAGTAACGATTGAAGATGCAATCATAGCAGATGAAGTATTCTCAATGTTGATGGGTGATGAAGTAGAACCTAGACGTAAATTTATACAAGAGAATGCCGTTTATGTTAAAAACTTAGACATATAGGAGGACTATAGATGCAAGATAAAAATGAAGTAATAAAATATGATATCGTTCAAGATATGAAAGAATCCTTTTTAGATTATTCAATGTCTGTCATAGTAGCTAGAGCTCTACCTGATGTTCGTGATGGATTAAAACCAGTGCATAGACGTATTTTACATTCTATGAATGATTTAGGAATTACAGCAGATAAACCATATAAAAAATCAGCAAGAATTGTTGGGGATGTAATGGGTAAGTATCATCCTCATGGAGATACCGCTATTTATGATTCAATGGTAAGAATGGCACAAGATTTTTCTTTTAGATATCCATTAGTTCAAGGACATGGAAATTTTGGATCAATTGATGGAGATGGTGCAGCTGCAATGCGTTATACAGAAGCACGTATGTCTAAAATAGCAATGTCAATGATTGAAGATATTAATAAAAACACAGTAGACTTTGCGCCTAACTATGATGGTGAAGAAAGCGAACCAACTGTACTTCCTGCAAGATTTCCAAATCTATTAGTAAATGGATCAATGGGAATTGCAGTAGGAATGGCAACCAATATACCTCCTCATAATTTAAGTGAGACAATAGATGCAACAATCGCAATTATGGATAATCCAGATATTAGCGTATTGGAATTAATGGAAGCAAATATCATACAAGGACCAGATTTTCCAACAGGTGGTATTATTTTAGGTAGAAGTGGAATTAAACAAGCATTTGAAACTGGTAGAGGAAGTGTTGTTACTAGAAGTAGAGTTATTGTTGAAGAACAAGATAATGGAAAAACAAAATTAACTTTTATTGAAATACCTTATCAAGTAAATAAATCTAATTTAGTAGCTAAAATTGCGGATTTAGTTCGTAATAAAGATATTGAAGGAATAACATCATTAAATGATTTCTCTAATAGAGAAGGAATTCAAATTGTATTAGAATTAAGAAAAGATGTACAATCAGAAGTTGTTTTAAATCAGTTATATCGATTAACCCCATTACAATCAAGTTTTGGAGTAAATATGTTAGCATTAGTAAATGGAGCTCCTAAGCAATTAGGAATTTTAGAAATATTAAAGTGTTATATAGATCATCAAATTGATGTGACACAAAGAAGAACTCAATTCGAACTTAAAAAAGCAGAAGATAGAGCTCATATTTTAGAAGGATTACGTATCGCACTAGATCACATAGATGCCATAATTAATTTAATTAGAGCAAGTAAAGACGATAGTATTGCAATGGATGGATTGATGAACACATTTAATTTATCATCGATTCAAGCAAAAGCTATTTTAGATATGCAATTTAGAAGACTAACAGGATTACAAAGAGAAAAAATAGAAGATGAATATAATGGGTTATTAGCTTTAATTGAAGACTTAAAAGATATTTTAGGAAATCACGAAAGAATATTAACAATTATTAAAACTGAATTGATGAATGTAAAAGAGAAGTTCGGAGACGAAAGAAGATCAGAAGTTACTAATCATGATGTTGATATAGAAGATGAAGATTTAATACCAGTTGAAGAAATTGTTATTTCAATGACAAGTACAGGGTATATAAAACGTATGCCTATTGATACGTATCGTACTCAAAATAGAGGAGGACGTGGAGTAAAAGGTATGAGTGTAAATGAAGATGATGTAGTTGATATTCTAATTACAATGTCTACTCATGACCATTTATTAATGTTCACTAATCTAGGAAAAGTATACCGTATGAAAGGTTATAAAATTCCTGTAGGAAGTAGAACATCTAAAGGATTACCGGTAGTAAATCTACTTAATATAAGTGATAAAGAAAAAGTAAGAGCGTTAGTTCCTTATAATGAAAAAGATGAAGCAAAATTCTTATTCTTTGTAACAACTAATGGAATTGTAAAAAGAACACCAATTTCTGAGTTTGAGTCAATTAGACAAAACGGAAAAATTGCAATTACTTTAAAAGAAGAAGATGAACTTATTGGAGTAAAAGCAACTGATGGACAAACAGAAATACTTATTGCTGGATCTAATGGTAAAGCAGTACGTTTTAATGAAGCTGGAGTTCGTTCAATGGGTAGATCTGCTAGTGGTGTTAAAGGATTTAACACGGATGGATCAACTGTTATTGGTGTAGCTACTAATAAAGAAGGTAAATACTTATTATCAGTTAGTGAAAATGGGTATGGTAAAAAATCTCTATTAGAAGATTACAGACTTACTACAAGAGGTGCTAAAGGAGTTAAATCTATTAATATTACTGAAAAAACAGGAAGTTTAGTTACAGTAAGAGCTGTGGATGGTGAAGAAGACCTAATGATTATTACAAATGAAGGAATCATTATTAGAATTTCACTTGAAAAAGTCGGTGTATATAGTAGAAATACGCAAGGAGTACGTCTAATAAATGTAGGAGAAGAACAAACAGTTTCTAAGGTAGCGGTTGTTCAAAAAGCAGAGGAAGAAGAAATTGTTAATGAAGTTGAAGAAACAAAAGTTGAAAATATAGAAGAATAAATTGACTTACATGTTTTAATATGGTAATTATATATAAAGCGTTGAATAGGATAAGTAATCAAAGGTTTATTAAAGAGAATTGATGGTCGGTGCGAATCAATATAATAATTTGATGAAATCAACCTAGGAGCGGATCAATGAATTAAGTAATTGATTCCGGTAGTACCGTTATCACTTTAAGGACTAAATGATAGTTAAAAAAGGGTGGCACCACGAGTAATCGTCCCTTTACATGCCACCCTTTTATTTTGTTTACACAGGAGGAAATCAAAATGATAGATATTAAATTTTTAAGAGAAAACCCAGTATTAGTAAAAGAAAATATGAGAAAAAAGTTTAGAGATTCTAAACTTTCATTAGTAGATGAGGTAATAGCTTTAGATGTTGAAGCAAGAGAAAATCAAGTAAAAGCAGATACTCTAAGAGCTAATCGTAATAAATTTAGTAAAGAAATTGGTGCATTAATGGGCCAAGGAAAAAAAGAAGAAGCAAGTATAAAAAAAGAAGAAGTACAAGCAATGGCAGAAGAATTAAAAGTGTTGGAAGTTAGAGAAGGTGAACTTACAGAAAAAGTAAAAGAAATCATGATGGCGATACCTAATATTATTGATGCTAGTGTTCCAATCGGTAAGAATGACGAAGATAATGTTGAAATTGAAAAATTTGGAGAACCAATTGTTCCATCATTTGAAATTCCTTATCATTTTGATATTATGGATTCTTTTGAAGGAATTGATTTAGATGCCGCTAGAAAAGTAGCAGGTAATGGATTCTATTATTTAATGGGAGATATTGCTAGATTACATTCAGCTGTAATTACTTACTCAAGAGACTTTATGATCGATAAAGGATTTACATACTGTATTCCTCCTTACATGATTCGTAGTGATGTAGTTACAGGAGTAATGAGTTTTGCAGAAATGGAAAGCATGATGTATAAAATTGAGGGTGAAGACCTATACTTAATAGGTACTAGTGAACATTCAATGATTGGGAAATATATTGATACAATTATTGATGAGAAAAAATTACCTCAAACAATGACTAGTTATTCTCCTTGTTTCAGAAAAGAAAAAGGTGCTCACGGTATAGAAGAACGTGGTGTGTACAGAATTCATCAGTTTGAAAAACAAGAAATGATAGTTGTGTGTAAACCAGAAGATTCTATGATGTGGTATGACAAGATGTGGAGATACTCAGTAGAGTTATTTAGAAACTTAGACATTCCAGTTAGAACTCTAGAATGTTGTTCTGGAGACTTAGCAGATTTAAAAGCTAAAAGTTGTGATGTTGAAGCATGGAGTCCAAGACAACAAAAATATTTTGAAGTTGGTAGTTGCTCAAACTTAACTGATGCACAAGCAAGAAGATTAAAAGTTAGAGTTAATGGAGAGAACGGCAAGTACTTTGCTCATACATTAAACAACACTGTGGCAGCTCCACCTAGAATGTTAATCGCATTTTTAGAAAATAATCTGAATGAAGATGGAACTGTAAACATTCCTTTAGCTTTACAGCCATACATGGGTGGTAAAAAAATATTATCGCCAAATAAATAAAATAGGATAATTTACGCCTATATTTTTAAAGGTAAATAAAAGTAGTTTAAAGGCTTAAATAAAGGGTTTTAGACTGTTTTTATCAAAAAAAATAACCGTCTTATTTTAATTGAAATATTCTTTTATGAATATCTGTGTTACTCAATTAAAATGGGACTTGTTTTTTTATGGAGAGTAAAATGAAAAATACAAACAAAGCAAATTTCTTATCTGAAATTAAAAAAAAGACAAATAATTCGAAAATAAAATTTATAAATTACTGTTCGAAGGTGAAAATATTTTTACTTAGTAATAAATCGATACAAGTTAAATTTAAATTAATGATTAATTATTTGAAGAATCCAAAAATATTATTAGCGTTGGCTTCAATTATAATATTAATTCCAATTTCAATTTATTATATAAAGGTGTCTTCTTATGGGATTACCTTTAATGAATCAAAAACAAATATTCAATACGGAGAAGAATTTTCATATGATGATGTTATTCTTGAAGTTACACCAGAGGGTGCTAATGTAATATATCCTGATATTGAGATTAAAGAAGTTGGTGTATATGATTTGTCTTTCACTTATATTCACCACAATAAAGAGAAGGAAGTAAAACAAGTCATTCGAGTGGTAGATACAATAGGTCCACAATTTGAATTGAAGTTAGAGGAAAGTGTACCGATTGAGATTAGAATCAATACCGCATTTAATCCATTTAGTACAATAAGCGATGTGAAGAATATGCCATCGTTTGATGTAGCTGCTTATCCAAGTTTTGAATTACTGACAGAAGACGAATATCTAAAAAGAATAAATGAATTGGATGAAGCGCACAACAAGATAAATAACAGAATAATTAAAACAGGCACAGAGATTGAAGAAATCAAAACAGCCAACAACACTTACTTTTATAAAACCAACTTAGATAATACTACAGTTGGAACGTATTCGACGGATATATGTGCAGTGGATAGTAACTACAATTATGTAACGCTAACAAAAGAAATTACTGTAGTAGAAGCAAATCAATATCTAAATATAGGTGGAAGTGTAGTTTGTGATTATGACGAGGCAATATTAGAGGATGATGCATATCATTTAGATTATAAAGAAACTTATAATTATGATGAACACAAATTACTGCAAAGTGCTCATTTTAATTCCTTGATGACCTTTAATAATGAGTTTAATACAGTTGCCAACATACAAACACTATATAATGCTTCGTTCGATAAGTTTAATTCATATAACGTTATTGCAGGAGTGGGAGCTACTGTGAATACAACGGATAATGGAGTAACGATTGATGTGTATATCGATTTCAAAGTATACGACAAAACAAACGATCCACTTTCAATAGTTAAAACAGAAGGAAAAGGCGAAATAGACATCGCTTCAATTATACAAACGATAACAAATGCAACGTGTACTATTTATTAATGTTTCACGTGAAACATTAACAAATGATGGTGCTAGATTGTTTCACGTGAAACAATTTTAGTGCTAACTTAAGGTTGAATTTACTTGTAAATATGATATAATAATCATGCTACCACAACATTAACTCACTAATCTGGTCAGGTCGGGAACGAAGCAGCCATGTGTAAGCTCTAGTGTGTGTGGTAGTTTTTATTTTATCTAGGAGACTCACGATGAACAAATTCATGAACGAAGCAATTATCGAAGCAAACAAAGCGTACGAAATCAATGAAGTGCCTGTGGGAGCGATAATAGTAAAAGATAATATCATAGTAGGACGAGGATATAACTTAAGAGAAACATTAAATCAATCTATAAATCATGCCGAAATCATTGCGATACAAGATGCTTGTAAAACACTTGGAACATGGCATTTAGATGGATGCGATATTTATGTGACACTAGAACCATGTATTATGTGTGCTGGTGCTATCATGCAATCAAGAATTGCTAAAGTAGTGTATGGAGCAAGCGATGAAAAAACAGGTTGCATAGACAGCGTCTTGAATCTATATGAGCAACAAGGATTTCAACACTATCCTATTCACATATCAGGAGTTATGAAGGAAGAATGCTCAGAAATAATTAAAAAATTTTTCAAACAAAAACGGGATCAAAAATGATTCTGTTTTTTTTATATTACATACAAACAGAGTGATAGGTATGATATAATACTAAAAGAAAGTGGGGTATATGTATGAGCTATAAAGCATTATATAGAACGTATCGTCCAGATGATTTTAATGGCATGGCAGGACAAAAACATATAGTTAAGACATTAGAAAACGCAATAAAGAATGACCAAATAGCACATGCCTATTTGTTTACTGGACCGAGAGGGACAGGAAAAACATCTTCTGCTAAAATATTTGCTAAAGCTATAAATTGTATGGCAGAAGAGAGTAAACCTTGTAACATCTGCGATAGCTGCTTAGCAGCTCAAGATTCAACGCATCAAGATATCATTGAAATAGATGCTGCGAGTAATAATGGAGTAGAAGAAGCTAGGAATCTAATTGAAAGGGTCAAATACGCACCCTCACCCCTAGGGAAATTTAAAGTGTATATAATTGATGAGGTTCATATGATGTCTACTGGAGCCTTTAATGCCCTTTTAAAAACGATTGAAGAACCACCAGCACACGTTATATTTATATTAGCAACAACAGAACCACATAAAGTGATTCCAACAATCATATCAAGATGTCAAAGATTTGACTTTAATAAGATAAATAAAAAAGAAATTGTTAAAAGAATGCAATTTATCATTGATAAAGAAGGAATCAAAGTAGAAGACAAAGTATTAGATAATATTGCAATGTTGGCAGATGGTGGAATGAGAGATGCGTTAAGCATATTAGACCAATGTCGTGCCTATGCAATTGACACAATTAAAGTAAATGATGTTAATGAAATCTATGGTGTTGTAAGTGTCGAAGATATTTGCGACCTAATTCATTTAGTAAAATGTAAAAATGTGCCTATGTTAATGGAACGAATAGAGAAAATAGAACGCTCTGGAGCGAATATTAAACGATTAACTAATGCAATCATAGAAATAATTAAAGAAAGCATTATATATGATTATGGTAAAGATAATACCTTCTTAAGCATATTAGATGCAGAACAAGTATGTAAAGTAATTGATGGAACATCAACGAATAAACGATTAGAAATGATTGATATATTAATGAATACGAATGAAAAGTATATACATGCAACAAGTATGATTTCATATTTAGAAATAGGGTTATTAAAATTAGTTGAATTGTTTAATGATAATGATCTATATATTGAGAAAGAATTAAACAAAGAAATGATTCTTCGTAATACGATGATCGAACCTACATATGAAAAAGAAAAAGAACAGGATATCATTGTAAATTCAATGTATATTAAAGCCGATGATGATTTTATTGAAACTATAGAAGAAGTGATTCCCCAAGTTCAAATCGAAGCACCAATGCAACAAGTAACAGAAACGCAAATAGAAGAACCACTAGAAGTAGTAGTAGAAATACCAAAAGAGACGAAGCCAGAAGTCGTTACGGATTCAAATACTTATAAAATTACTAATGAACTTATCCTTCAACTGTTAGTGGGAGCCAATAAACCAGAAAAAGAAAATGATATTCATAAATTCAAACAATTGAATCAATACTATTTAGATATGGAGTTCGCTAAATATGCGATTATACTAAAAAACAGCACTATTATAGCCAGTGCCAATGAATATATAATTATTAGTGTATCAAGTAGTATAAGATCAAATGAAATAAACGAAATAGACAGAAATAATGAATTTTCTAAATTCACAAAATTATTGTTTAATAAGCAAAAGAAAATATTTTCTCTAACAATACAGGAAAGTGAAGAATGTATTGATCTATTTAAGGAAAAACTAAGAGCTAACGATTTACCTAGTCCGATAAAGATAACGATACAAGAAGATATAGAAGAAGATAAAGTAACTAAAATAAAAAATCTATTTGAGGATATAATAATTAAGGAGGATTAATATGAATATACAAGCATTAATGAAACAAGCTAAACAAATGCAAGACAATATAGCGGATATCGAAAAAGAGTTAAAAAGTAGGGAATACATAGAAAGTGTTAATGAAGACAAAGTCAGTGTAGTTGTGAACGGAAGGGGACTTGTATCTTCAGTTAATATATCAAAAGAATTACTAAATTCAGAAAATAAAGAAATTTTGGATGATTTAGTGCTTCTTTGTGTGAATAACGCATTAACTAAGATGAATAAAGACAAAGCAGAAATGATGAAAGAGGCAACTGGTGGTATTCAAATGCCAGGAATGTTTTAATCATGTATCCTAGAAAATTTGAAAACTTGATAGAGTGTTTACGACTATTGCCTGGAGTAGGATTAAAAAGCGCAGAAAGATATGCTTTTGAAATGCTTCAGTTTAGCGATGAACAAATTGAAACATTCATTCAAAGCTTTTTTGATTTAAAAGACGGAATTAGAACTTGTGAGGTTTGTGCCAACTTATCAGATGATGAATTATGTTTTATATGTAATGATACAAAAAGAAACAAACATTTGATTTGTGTAGTTCAAAGTCCTAAAGATGTTATCGCAATGGAAAAAACACAAGAATATAAAGGCGTTTATCATATATTGAACGGTGTCATTTCGACAAGTAAGGGAATTATGCCAGAAGACATTAATATAGAAAAATTAGTAAATCGTATTAATGACTTAACACAAGAAGTTATTATTGCGACAAACCCGACGGTAGAAGGGGAAACTACAGCTCTTTATATTGCGAAACTGTTAGAAAAGAAACCTGTTCAGGTTACTAGAATCGCCTATGGATTACCAATGGGAGGTCATTTGGATTATGTAGATGAGCTTACATTGATTAAAGCGATGGAAGGTAGACGTAAAATATAAAAAAAAGAGTAAACGTAATTGTTTACTCTTTACTATATTATAATGGCTTCAGTTTGTATCCTTTAAGTTGTGAGCTTCATGACGATGAAACTATGGATCAAAAGACTAATAATAAGTAACACAGTAAATGATACTTTCTTAGTTTTATGACAAAAGAGTTGCATTGCTGTAAAACTACCAATAAATCCTCCAAGTAACATCAAAGTATATAATGATTTCTCTGAAATACGATATTTATGATTAATAGCTCTTCGTTTATCTATATAAAAATAAATAAAGGAAATTATATTAATGATAAAATAATAGATTAGTAGCATAACGCACGTACTATTTTCGGAGCAGAATTTTTAGTATATACTTTACCAATACGATTCAATATTTTATTGAATTCAAGGATTCCATCATGATCTACTTTATACTCATATTCAATTTCATAATCATTAACTGAATTGTATTCGTTTATATCGAAACATAATTCAGCAAACTCCGTATCTATTGTTGAACGTCGTGTTGAAAGGGAACCTAATACATTAAAAGAATTAGGAATATGTAACGTATTGATTAATTCCTGTACTCGAATATCATCAAGCGCATCAATGCTGTTAGTCATCAACTCACATTCATGTTCGATGAGACCTTCTTCACTCTTTATTTTTAATGTGAAAAGATGGATGTTAGCGATAGTTCTTATTCGCATAGCCATATTATTTCTTTTTAAATAATGACAAGGAGTATCATAATAGACATTCACTTGTGTAGTAAAATTCAAAGGACCATACGAATTCGCTAACATTTCAAATTCTTCTTTACATAATAATATTTTAAGCTCGACTTCTATATTTTTATTCATTGCTATCACCGATGTTTATGATACAATATTAAAAGAAGAAAAGGAAGTGTTTATATGCAAAAGTTCGCTATTGTATCTAAAAAAGATGAGAAGTCTCATAATGTAGAATCTAAAATCAGACAAAAGTTAGAGGAGAATAACTTTGTATATGATAAGACTACTCCTAACTTGGTAATTAGTATTGGGGGAGATGGTACTTTATTGTATGCAGTTCATCTGTATAAGGATAGAATGAATGATGTTAAATTTTTAGCAATACATACCGGAACCTTAGGATTTTTTACAGATTATACGGAAGAAGAAATAGATGAAGCAATCAATGATATTATAACGAATAAAGAATATGAAGTATTTGAATCTCGTTTATTAGAAGGAAGAATTAACGGAGAAGAAATATTTTATGCGCTAAATGAAATTCGTATTGAAAATATATGTAAAACACAAATATTAGATATTTATATAGATAAAGAATTTTTTGAAACAGTAAAAGGGAATGGAATGTGTTTAAGTACTCAGGCAGGATCAACTGCCTATAATAGATCTTTAAAAGGAGCTGTCATTGATAGTGGGTTAGAGGTAATGCAACTTTGTGAAATTGCAGGAATACAAAATGCGAAACATTCTTCATTAGGAAATCCATATATCATGAAAAGCGATAGAAAAGTAAGTTTCGTATGTGATGACAGCACAGGAGCTTATGTGTGCTTTGATCATATTTATATAAAATCAGACGACATAAAAGTAATCACTTGTAAGTTAAGTGAAAAGAGTGTATCTTTCATTCGTTTCAAAAAATATAGTTACTTAGATAGATTAAGAAACTTATATTAGAACTCATTTAGAATAAGTGTAAACGCAAAAAAGAGTAACCTAATTATAAATAGGTTACTCTTTTCTCTTATATAGGCTTCTAATTAAAGTATGTATAATCTGAATGCTTTTTAGCTTTGGAAGAAACATTCATCACAATTCCAAATACTAACATATAAGAAAGTACAGAACTTCCTCCATATGAAATCAGAGGTAAGGTAATACCGGTAATCGGAAGCAAGCCTATCACCATACCAATATTTTGAATTTGCTGGAAGATTAGCATTCCGATAAATCCACATAGAATTATTTTTTCAGTTTGATTTTTGGTTCTCAAAGCAATTTGCAAGATTTTAAAGTCTAATGCTAAACATAATAAGATAACACCTAAACAACCAATAAAACCAAAATTTAAACCAATGACAGAAAATATGAAATCGGTGTGTGCTTCAGTTAGAGGAATGACACTAGATTGTAATCCATGTCCCATTAAACCAGCAGAACCAATAGCTAATAGTGCTTGATATAACTGCATTCCACTTCCTAAAATATCATCTTCCATCGCAAGCCAACCATAAATTCTTTGGAGACGATACGATTCTCCAAATATGCTAGAGAATAAATTTTGCTGAAAGAAGAATAAATATAGAAATAGGACAACTAGAATACCAACAGTAATGGCTGTATAGATTATCCATTCTTTACGAATACCACTGCAAGCAAGCATAATAGCCAATGAAAAACCGATGATAATAAAGATACCTGTATCCGGTTGTAATAAAATTAGTAGTAATGGAGCTAGTGCCCATTTTAAAATCTTTATAAATAATTCAATATCGCTACTAAATGAATAATCAGTTTTTTCTTCATTGTGTTCACGAATCTCATAAGCACAAATAACAATTAATACCACCTTCATAAATTCACTCGGTTGTAGGGTACCAATAACAGGAAAGTTTAACCACGACGTTGCACCATTCACAGAATGAGCGAAAGGTAATAAGTTACTACTTCTTCCTAATAAGCCAACTAATGTATTATCTATAAATAGATAGATTAATAAAAATAATAATATTTTATAACCAATAATGGCAAATTCTTTTAAGTTATCATTACCAACATACATAATTGAGAAGATTGCGATAAAACCGATGCAATAAAAGAATGTTTGTTTAAATATCAAACTATTGACAGTAAGATACGCGGGTAGAAATGGTTCTGAAGCATATATTGAAACAATACTACATATTGCAATTACTACCAATAGAAGAAGTAAGGTAATATCGAATCGTTGCGGAAGCTTAACTTTAGTTAAATCTTTTTTCATAACGTCTTCTCCATTCCAATATGCATAATATTAGCTTCCTCATAGGTATTTCCATAGGTTTTATAATTGTTTTTTTCATAAAATGACTTAGCACTTATTTGAGCACCGAGCGAAAGGTGCTTAATTTTATGTAACTTGGCATAAGCTTCTACATAGTTTAATAAATAGCTGCCTATCCCCATATTTCTGTAATTTTTTAAGACAGCAAATCTGCCCAATTGATGCTCTTGCTTGGAAATTAATCGACAAGTAGCAACGATATGATTATCTTTGTATAATATAAAATGTATCGCTGATAAATCACTATCATCTATTTCAAGAGTAGGATCTACATATTGTTCTTTTATAAAGACGGAAGCTCGCACTTGCATCAATGAAAAATATTCAACTTGCGTATTTGCAATTTTTACAATCATTAAATCAACTCCTTATATCTATATATATTATCATAAATAGGTAGGTGTTACTATGTATTTAAGAAATCTAAGTAAGAAGTTATTGGAAGGCATTTATAGTAAGAGTACGAATTTATTAACAGACTTTTAACAAATGAAACTGTTTTTATTTAAAATTTAATATATAATGATATTGGATAAAGGATGATGAAACATGAGAAAAATTCTACTAATCGAAGATGAAGAAAATATAAGAAAGATTATAGCCTATGATTTAAGTAAAGCAGGGTATCTTATTGATGAAGCAGAAGATGGAAAAATAGCACTTGAAAAAGGATTACATAATACCTATGATTTAATGATAATTGATTGGATGCTTCCTTATTATAGTGGTATAGAGCTAGTTAAAAAGTTTAGAGAACATAATATTGATAGTATATTTGTCATGTTGACGGCAAAAGATGGAGAAGAAGATATCTTAACATCGTTTGAAGCGGGTGTAGATGACTATATAAATAAACCGTTTTCACCAAAGGAGTTAATGGCGAGAATCAATGCTCATTTAAAAAGAGTGAAACGTAAAGACGATAAAAAAGTGTTTTCAGATATTTCATTAGATGATAAGAGGAGAATTGCTTTCATCAATGAACTTCCTCTCGACCTAACAAAAAAAGAATTTGAATTATTGGAATATTATATGATAAATAACAATATAGTGTTATCTAGGGATAAAATACTAAACGACCTATGGGGATTTGATTATGATGGTGATACACGTATCGTTGATGTACATACCTTTAAGCTTCGGTCTAAGCTAAAGGGTAGTAGGGCTCAAATTAAATCTAGCAGAGGAGTAGGATATATAATGGAGGAAATAAATGAATAAAAATAGAGTGTTATTTTTATTAGGAGTATTAGCGGTTTCGTATATTGCGATGTATGCTTTTTTAGTACATGAATACATAGTAGTCTTATTTTTAGTTGTGTTTTTTGGATATCAACTTAAAAGAGAAAGGTATGAAGTAGACCAAAAAGTAAATATAGAAAATGAAGAATTATTAAATGAAGTTAAAATAACAACGAGAGATGCTTATTTGAAACATAAGCAACTACTAACAATGGTAACGAGCATTCCTTCGCCATTAGTATTATTAAATGCTTACGGAGATGTTGTATTGTATAATTCTAATTTTAATGTACTTAGAAAGAGTAGTGCAGATGAAAGACTAGACTATATAAATAATGATTGCGTGAAACAAGTAGGCTTATTTATGAAAGATGCGTATATATTGGAAAAAGAATTAAAGAAAGTAATCACGGTTAAAAATAAAACATTTAACGCGATTAGTATTCCTGTAACAACAAATAAAAAATTCAGTGGATGTGTTCTCTTATTTCAAGATATAAGTGATGAAAAAAAGCGAGAATCACTACAGAAACAGTTTGTTGCAGATGCCTCTCATGAACTTAAAACACCAATTAGTGTAATTAAGGGAATGGTTGAGATCTTGAATAGAGATGATTTCGATGATGCTGAAACAAGCGTAGAATTTCTAAAACAAATAAATAAAGAAACGAAACGTCTGGAATTTATAGTAAAAGACTTGCTACAATTATCAAGACTTTCAATGAGTGGCTTAATAATAAATTGTAAGGAAGTTGAATTATCTCCAGTAATCGAAGGATGTATTAGCTCTTTTCAAATGCTAGCTAAGAAAAAATCAATCAAAATTGTAACGATGCTTAATTGTAAAGAATGTGTATTTGTAGATGAAGAGTTAATGACTACATTACTTAATAACTTGATTAGTAATGGTATTAAATATAGTGACGCAGGAACAATAACAATAAAAACAAAAAAAATAGTGAATGAATATATTATTGAAGTACAAGATGAAGGAGTGGGATTAACTCAAGAGGATTGCTCACAAGTATTTGAAAGATTCTACCGCGTTGATAAAGCAAGAAGTAGAAATAGTGGTGGAAGTGGATTGGGACTTAGTATTGTTAAATCCATATGTGATGCACATGGCGCAACAGTAGAGATTGATAGTGAATTAGGAAAAGGAACGACTGTGAAAATGAAGTTCCAAAAGCATAATTAATATGTTAAATACCTATTAGAAAGGCACAAGCAAGTGTTAATCTGATGGGTATTTTTTTATAAACTAAAAAAAATTAATATAAAATAGAAAAGCACTTAATTTACAATTACTTAACGAAAATTAAATTTTAAATTAATAAACTTATTGTATTCTATAGTTGTTCAAAAAGAAAAAGAAAAGGGACACAAATATGAAAAAAATATTAGGAATAGCGTTATGTGGTTTAATGAGTTTCACGTTAGTAGCATGCGGAGGAAATACCGAGAGTGATACACTTACATTGTCTGTTGGAGGTTCAACTTCAATTCAACCTCTTATGGAAGTAATTGGCGAAGGATTTGAAACAGAAGGATTTGGAATAATAGATGTACAAGGTGGAGGAAGTTCAGTAGGAACATCAGGTGCCATCGACGGAACATTTGATATCGGAATGGCATCTCGTACATTAAAAGATGACGAATTAGTAGAGTTAGATGGTATTGCAATAGCTATCGATGGAATTGTTATGATTGTAAACAAAGAAAATAAAATTAAAGATATTAGTTTAGAAGATGCAAAAGCGATCTATACAGGAGAAATTACCAATTGGTCAGCACTAGGTGGAGCAGATGAAGAAATTGCAGTTATCTCTAGAGAAGAAGGTTCAGGAACTCGTGATGGATTTCAATCAGTAGTAGGATTCGATTCAGAACAACAAATTACAAATGCTAGCGTACAGAGTTCTACAGGAGCTGTTACATCTCTAGTATCAGAAAGTAAAAATGCGATTGGATACATTTCATTTGGTTCCTTAAGTGATGAGGTAAGTGCATTAAATGTAGGAGGTGTAAGCGTATCTACAGATGCAATTAATGATGAAAGCTACCAATTATCTAGACCATTTAATTTAGCAGTAGCAAAAGGGTATGATGGAGCACAGGTACTAATTGATTTTATCTTCTCAGAAGCAGGAGCAAAAATGATTGCAGAACAAGGATATATTCCAACTAAATTAGATTAATAAAAAAAGAATAACTACAAACAAAGGTAAGCCTTTGTTTGTTTACTTTATATAAGAGAGGTGAATATTTATGAATGCACTCACACATAAAAAAAGAATAGATAGTGGTTTTAAAAAAGTAGTATTTAGTTGTACAACAATTACGCTCATATCCCTATTTTCCATTATATTTTTTATTTTAATACAAGCTATGCCTTTATTTAAAGAAGTAAATATAGTTTCGTTTATTTTTGGTACAGCGTGGTATCCTCTTGCAGAATCTCCACAATTTGGTATTGCAGGTTTTATTGTTTGTTCTTTACTCACAACTATAATGGCAGTCATTATTGGAATTCCAATCGGATTATATACAGCTATCTACATTGCTGAGATAGCAAGCAAGAAAATAAGCAACTTTGTGTTGTTTGTGATTGAAATATTAGCAGCAATTCCAAGTGTAATATATGGTTTTTTTGGGATCAAACTCATTGCTCCAATAATTGCAAATGTATTTGAACTATCTATTGGAACTACCTTATTTACAGCTTCGATTATCTTATCATTCATGGTATTACCCACAGTGGTATCTCTATCAACAAGTGCACTGAAGGCAGTACCTAATAGTGTCGTTGAAGGTTCTTTAGCATTAGGGGCAACAAAGATACAAACTATTTTTAAAACAAAAATATCATATGCAAAATCTGGTATTTTAGCTTCCTTCTTATTAGGTATCGGGAGAGCACTAGGAGAAACGATGGCAGTTGTATTAGTCATCGGAAACTCGATAGCATTTCCCAATCTTACTAATTTATTTGCAACCTATTTTAGTGGTGGTAGAACACTGACTACCAACATAGTAACAGAATTAGCATATTCATCTGGAACTCATAGAGCTGCTTTATTTGCCACGGGTGTTGTCTTGTTTGTATTTGTTAGTGTATTAAACCTAGTAATTATGCAAGTTAAGAAGAAAGGAGTTAAGTAATTATGAATCGAAAAATAAAGGATGGACTTCAATATGTACTCATTCATAGCGCTGCTATCATTTGTGTAATAACATTGTTTTCTATCTTATTCTATATATTAAAAAATGGGATTGATTATATTTCACTCGACTTTATCTTCTCTACGTACAGTGCAACGAATCATGGCGGAGGGATTTCAACTATGATTATGGGAACAATCTATATGGTGATATTAACTCTTGTTATAGCGGTACCTATTAGTATCCTAAGTGCCATATACTTAAATGAATATGCTACTGAAAACAAAGTATCTGCACTGTTACGATTTGCAATTGATGGATTAGTAAGTGTGCCTAGTATTGTTTATGGTTTATTTGGATTCTCACTATTTGTAAGTACATTAAATGAATATACAGGAGGATATTCTATCCTTTCAGGTTCATTAACTTTATCTATTATGATTCTACCTATCTTAATAAAAACGATAGAAGAAGCCTTAATCACAATTCCCAATGAGCTAAGAGAGGCTTCTTATGGAGTTGGTGCTAGTAAAGTACAAACAATCTTTAGGATTGTATTACCAAGTTGTATGCCAAGCATAGTAACAGCCATTATCCTAGGAATGGGAAGAATTGTATCAGAGAGTGCACCTGTACTTTTAACAGCTGGGATGGTATATAGAATGCCAAATAGTATCTTTGATTCTAGTAGAACCTTAACGACACATTTATTTCAGTTGGTAAATGAAGGCATTGGAGAGACTGCAAATCAACAAGCGTTTGCAACAGCATCTGTATTAATCATCATCGTAGTAATATTAAATGTTAGTGCTAAAATGATAGCCAATAAACTTATTAGAAAGTAGAGAAATATCATGAAAATTAAAAATGCATTTCAAGTTAAAAACTTCAATTTATATTACGGAGACTTTCAAGCTCTAAAAAATATAAACTTAGAAATTAAAGAGAATAAGGTGACAGCATTAATTGGACCATCAGGATGTGGTAAATCAACGTTCTTAAGGACATTAAATAGAATGAATGACTTAATTAATTCAGTAAAGGTAGACGGAGAAATCATCTTTCAAGATGAAAATATATTGTCCAAAGAAATTGATGTCATTGGGTTACGGACAAAGGTCGGAATGGTATTTCAAAAGCCCAATCCATTTCCTATGAGTATTTATGAAAATATAGTATATGGTCCCAAGTGCAAAGGAATAAAAGATAAAAAATACTTAGATGAATTAGTAAAAACATCACTAAAACAAGCAGCATTATGGGAGGAAGTATGTGATCGATTACATAAGAGTGCATTGAGTTTATCTGGAGGGCAACAACAACGATTATGTATCGCTAGAACAATTGCGATGAAACCTGAAGTTATTTTAATGGATGAACCAACAAGCGCACTTGATCCTATTGCTACTAAAAAAATAGAAGATTTAATAGAAAATTTAAAACAACACTTCACTATCTTAATTGTGACCCATTCAATGCAACAAGCAAGTAGAATTAGTGATGAAACAGCATTCTTTTTATTGGGCGAAGTCATTGAGTTTTCAAAGACACTTGAATTATTTTCAACACCTAAGTGTAAGAAAACAGAAGATTATATAACCGGAAGGTTTGGATAGGAGAAAGATATGAACCTAGATCAATCATTAGAGCATATTGAAACAAGTGTAGTGAGTATGGGAGAGTTAGTCATCAAACAACATGAAAAAGTACTAGATATGATGGAGAAAAAAGACAAAGAGATAGCAATGTCAATCATTAAAAAAGACGAATATGTAAATCGTTTTGAAGAAGATATTAATAATCAAGCCATTGCACAATTTGCTTTGTTAAGCCCGGTTGCTAGTGATTTAAGAAGGGTTATTGTAGCAATAAAGATAGCATCAGAATTAGAACGAATCGGTGATTATGCAAAAAGCTTCGCTTCATTCATCTTAAAAGATAAAGATATTGATGAAGAAGAAGTAATTCAACTCACGATGGAGATGGAAAGAGACATGATTGAACTATTAAGAGATTCAATTCGTGCTTATACAGAAGAAAATTTAGAAGTTGCATTTAGTGTATCTGAAAAAAGTGTTGAACTAGATAGGAAAACAAAACTATTTAGAGATACACTTGTGCATACAGATACTATTACTAAAAAACAGGTCGTTTATTTATCAGCACTACTAAGAAATATTAATAGAGCAAAAGATCATACAGTAAATGTTTGCGAGCATATGATTTATAAAAAAAAAGGAATTCATTACGATTTTAATTGATTCAACTTGAAAGAATCACAAGAAATGAAGTATATAGAGATAAAAAAACAACTATTGTTGTTTTTTTTTACTTGGTAGGATATTGTATAGATAAGGAAGTAAATATGCACTATAAAAAATATAAAAAAATACTATCAACAAAAAATTCGATGAATATATATCGTGGATGTAGTCATGGTTGCATTTATTGCGATAGCAGAAGTAAGTGTTATCAGATGAGCCATGCCTTTGAGGACATTGAAGTAAAAACCGATGCACCTATTATGTTAGATAGAGAATTAAGAAGTAAAAGAAAAAAATGTATGATAGGGACAGGAGCAATGAGTGATCCTTACATACCTATTGAGAAAGAATTACGATATACAAGGAAATGCCTAGAAACTATCCTGAATCAAAAATTTGGCGTATCATTATTGACTAAATCAAACTTAATATTAAGAGATATCGACTTGTTGCAACAAATAAATGAAGTGAGTAAATGCGTTGTCCAAGTCACATTAACAACGGCGGATGAAGCACTTTGTAAAGTGTTAGAACCCAATGTATCAAGTACCAAAGAGCGAGTAGAAATACTTAAAGAATGTAAAGACAGAAAGATTCCTACCATTGTTTGGTTAGGTCCATTTCTTCCATTTATTAATGATGACGAAACCAATATGCGAAGATTATTAGACTATTGCGTACAACAATACGTCCACGGTATTTTATGTTTCGGTATAGGAGTGACCATGAGAGAAGG
The DNA here is from genome assembly GCA_947036815.1 of uncultured Erysipelotrichaceae bacterium. Lineage (GTDB taxonomy): Bacteria > Bacillota_I > Bacilli_A > Erysipelotrichales > Erysipelotrichaceae > CAMQRS01. The sequence goes on along the minus strand of CAMQRS010000001.1, from coordinate 74,677 downwards.
AAATAGAGAATATTTTTATGATAATTTAGACACGCACTTTCCACTCATGAAACAAAAATATAACAAAGCATTTCAGCTGAACTATGAATGTGGATCCAAAAATCATAGAAAGTTAATGACTATGATTAAACAAACGTGTGTAGCGAATAATATGTTGTATGGAGTAGAACCAATATTTAAGTATATAAGTGCATATGAAGAAAAAAAAGAAGTAGAACAACTTAGTTTATTTTAATTTAATCACATAAATTACACAAATAAACTATAAAATAAAAGAAAAGACGGAGGGCTGTTATGGCTAAGTTACTTATTGTAGATGATGAAAATCAAATTAGAGAAATTATAAAAAAATATGCATTGCATGAAAAATATGAAGTGGATGAAGCTTGTAATGGACTTGAAGCAGTAAATAAGGTAAAAGAGACGGATTATGATTTAATTATAATGGATATCATGATGCCAGTAATGGATGGATTTAGTGCGACTGAAGAAATCAAACAAATTAAATCTATTCCTATCATTTTATTATCAGCAAGAGGGGAAGAATACGATAAAATTCATGGCTTTGAGCATGGGATTGATGATTATGTCGTGAAACCTTTTTCAGCAAAAGAATTAATGTTTAGAGTGAAAGCAATATTGAAGAGAACTCAAGTAGTTGAAGATTATGAAAACTATGTTTTTAAAGGACTTGAAATAAATTATACAGCAAGAACATTAACGATTGATGAGCACAGAGTAGATTTATCATTGAAAGAATATGAATTACTATCTTACTTTGTGAATAATAAAAACATTGCGCTTACAAGAGAGCAAATTTTAAATCGTGTTTGGGGATATGATTTTTACGGAGATGATCGCACGCTAGATACCCATATTAAATTATTAAGAAAAAAACTAGGACATTATGCAACCTTAATTACCACGCTTCGAGGAGTTGGATACCGTTTTGAAGAACTGGATTAGTAAATGCCGTTTAGAATATAAAATATTTAGTTATTTCATGCTATTTATAGTGATTTTAATTATTATATTAGCATTAGTACAAGTTATTTTTGTTGACCAAATATACCAATATGCAAAAACACAACAAACAATCGATGTCACACACACAATAGCTTCCAATTTAAGCAGTGATAAATTAGAAGAAAACTTAGATGCCTTAAGTGAACACAGTGATTATTGCGTTCGAATATTAGATTTAAATAATAAAGAATATTATGTAAATTCTGAAAATTCATCTGTTTGTGGATATATCGTAAGTGATACTAGAGAACTAGCAGAGATGTATGTTAGAGCAATTGAAAATGATGGAGTAGGAATTTTAATTAGTGAAGAGCAATATGCATATCCTACTAGTAATTTATTCAACAATAAGTACAGCACAGCGGAAGCCTATAAGAGTATCACAGTTGCAGAAATTGGATACATGGGAGGAAACGAGTTTCTATTACTTGTAAGCAGTAAAGTCAGTGTAGTCGGTGAATTGAAACGCGTATTTATTTCTCAACTCTTTATTGTATCTGCTATATTAGTTGTAATATCAAGTTTCTTAGCCTATTTTATGGCAAAAAAAATTTCATCACCGATAATCAAAATAAATAATTCAGCAAAACAACTAGCATTAGGTAACTTTGATACCGTGTTTGAAGGTACTGGATACTTAGAAATAGAAGAATTAAACGATACGCTAAATTATGCGAAAAACAACTTGGCAAGAGTAGAAAAACTGAGAAATGAATTCGTTGCAAATATGTCACATGATTTGAGAACACCACTTACTATGATAAGTGGATATGCGGAAATGATGAAAGACATTCCGGGAGAAAACAAACCCGAGAATATTCAAGTAATCATTGATGAATGTGCTAGATTAAACGGATTGATTAATGATTCTCTTACCCTTTCGAAACTACAAACAAACAATGATCCATTACAAATCGATGCATTCAATTTAACGTTAACTATACAAGATATCGTTACTCGTGTAACAACACTATTACATGATGATTCATACATGATTACATTTGTCTATGACCAAGAAGTTTGGGTAGAAGCGGACAGTGTGAAAATAAACCAAGTTGTTTATAATCTATTACTGAATGCGATTCATTATAGTGGTATCAACAAAACAATTGTTGTGAAACAAGAAGTTATAGGAAATAATGTGCGCATTGAAGTTATTGATAGTGGTAAAGGAATCAAAGAAGAAGACATTGATAAAGTATTCAATCGTTACTACCAATCAAGAAATAGATGCAATAACAAAGGTAGTGGATTAGGATTAAGCATTGTTAAAAGCGTCTTAGAATTGCATAAGTCAGACTATGGAGTGACTTCAATTGTTAATGAAGGAACGACATTCTATTTTGCATTAGAAAAAATAAAAGAGTAAGCTTAATGAATTGATACTTTAAATCATTTAAAACATGATATAATAGTTTAAAGAAAGGTGATTTTATGCCAAAAATAAACAAAAATAAACAAGCAAACACGTTTGTTATAAAAAATGAGAGATTAAGAAATATGGAATTGAGTGACATGCCAACTCGTTTCATTTCCTTTATGGGAGATGCAGCGGGAATGTGTATGGCAATATATATTTGGGTACTAATTATTCTATTAATTGTATCAGGAATAGTTTCTTTCAAATATTACGATATTATTTCTAATATGATGCTAGTATTGATCACCATATCAATGTATTCTGTAAATACAGCGTTGATGGTGCAATATAAAGGACAATCATTTGGAAAAAGAGCCATGGAATTAAGAGTTGTAAGTACAAATAATAAACAAGTACTTGCACGATTTTTATGGATGCGTGTTGTTATCGGATTTGCACTTCCTTTTACAATCTTATATTTACTTTTAGGAGTTATTGGAGTAGGTGCATATATTATAGTTAATGGAATACTTGTTTTAGCAGATCCATTACACAGAAGTATCATTGACTTTGTATTTAAAACGAAAGTAGTGATGATAGAACCTTCTATCATTCAAGCAATGCCACAAGCAGCTCATAACCCAATAATTGAAGAGCCGATTAAACAGGCGTCTAACGAGATAGATATGCATGTTTATTCAACTTTCTCATATGAGGGAACTCGAGAAGTAGAGGACTTATTTTGTGAAGCAAAAGCATTGGGAATTCGCACATTCTCAATCTGTGATCACAATAGTATCAAAGCAAATGCAATGGCGATGCGTTTAGCTCCACTTTATGGAATACAGTATATTGCTGGGTCAAATTTTGATTGTGTATACGAAGGGAAACACATCAATATACTTGGATATGGAATGGATGATAATGAAGATAGATTTCATCGTATAGAGTATGAAAATATAATGAAAGAAAAAGCATCAAGTTTAAGAAGAATTGAATTGCTTGAAGGTTATTTAGGAATTCATATCGATAGTGAAAGGTTGATGAATAATAATCGTCATCAAAGAATAACAAACGAAGATATTGCTAAACAAATTCTAAGTGATCCACTAAATGAAACCAATGAAGTTATAAAACCATATATAGTAAATGATAAAGCAGAAAACAAGGTCAAGGCATTCGTTAACGACTTCTTTGCAGTTGGTAAAGTAGCACATGTTAGCATGGTGTATCCAGACGCAAAAGATATCATTGCTTTAATTCACGCATCTAATGGGAAAGCAATCATTGCTCACCCAATGCATACCTTCAGAAATGATGAAGAACTATTAGGTTCACTAACAAAAGATGTGGATGGACTAGAGTTCTTTACACCACACCACAGTAAAGAAGATATTTTATATCTACTACAGATGTGTGCCAATCAGCAACATCTAGTATGTGCTGGAAGTAAGTATAACGGACAAGTTGAGTCACAATTCGAATTCGGGGAAACAGGTTGTTTTAACGAAGTTGAAGAAGCGATTAAAGAAACAGTAAATAGAATAACAACTAAATAAAACACTCTTCGGGGTGTTTTTTATGTATAAAAATGAGATATATGCGTAAAATGAGAATAGGTGAATAAATGAAAAAAATATTAATAAAGAATATGCATATCATTATTATGTTAAGTCCAACGATGCTCTATCAAACTTTTTTTATATTATATCTAAATTATAACTTAAATTATAATTGGTTTATTTTCGTGAATCAAACGATGTATGTAGCCACATTACTCTCTTTTATATTTCTAAATACATTCATTGAATTTGAATTAAATGGTGATTTTGAAGTTACTAAATTTAAAATAGTAAGGAAAATAAATACAGAAACCCTATTCAAAAATTTAGTTTTATTCATTACGCTATATGTCACATACCTAGTATTTTCTATCATAGGAGTCATTATATATGTGTGCATTCAATTACTATTTATGGTATTAAACAAGGAGAATAACAGTCTAAATGATATTCTATATACCAAGATGATGAAACGATATCAAAAAAATAAAGTGTCAGATCAAGAAGTGTTGACTCAATCTGTATAAAAGATAATCATTATTTTTAATAAAACCTTTGGTTTTGTGCCACAATATAAATGAGGTGATAATGATGGAAGGAAATACAGAATTATTAAACTATATTCATCAAAACTGTCAAATGGGTATCGAAACCCTAAGTCAGTTGATTGATATAGTAGAGGATGACAAGTTTAGTCAGCAATTAAGTTCTCAACTTGGAGAATACAAGAGTGTCGATGAGCTCGTTTCAAACAAATTGAATGTGTTAGGTGAAATAGAAAAAGGAATTAGTAATATGACCATTCTATCTACGTATATGTCAATAGGTCTGAAAACGTTAACGAACAGTACACCGTCTCATATATCAGAAATGCTGATTCAAGGAAGTACGATGGGAATCATAGACATAACTAAAAATATGAATAAGTATGCGAATGCAGATAAATCTATTTTGAAACTTGCTGATTGTTTATTGAGCATTGAGCAATGTAATATTGAATGCTTAAAAGAATATTTATGTTAAAGTAAGATAAGATACTACATGTTAGTAAGTTAAACAAATCAATAAACTTGGTTTGTTTTTCTTTTTGGATGGAGTACCTATATACATTTTTATATCCCATAGTATCAAACAAAGATAACGAATTCAATAAACAATGATTGCCAAAACTCATAACTAATATTATAATGAATTAGAATAAAAAACGATGATATGGAAGAGTATAATTCTTTGCATTTTTAGAGAGTAAGTGGTTGGTGAAAACTTATAATGAAAAGAGTTAGAAGATGGTCCATTAGTTACTTTTGAAGCGTAGGTCGGCGTTAACGGTATTAAGGTGTTATTCACATGACACAAATAAGGTGGTACCACGATAATCTCGTCCTTTGGATGAGTTTTTTTTATTTTAAGGAGGATATAGAAATGGAAAATAAAAATACGTATTATTTAACAACAGCTATTGCATATACATCAGGAAGACCTCATATTGGAAATACATATGAGATAATATTGAGTGATGCAATGGCAAGATATAAAAGAAAAAAAGGCTTTGATGTCTTTTTTCAAACTGGGACAGATGAGCATGGACAAAAAATAGAAGAAAAAGCGGCAGCTCAAAACATAGCTCCACAAACATTTGTTGATCAAGTAGCTGGTGATATTCGTAGTAACTTTGATTTAATGAATACGAGCTATGATAACTTTGTTCGTACGACAGATAAGTATCATGAACAACAAGTTAAAAAAATATTTAAGAAATTGTTTGATCAAGGAGATATATATAAAGGAGCTTATGAAGGTCTTTATTGTACTCCATGTGAATCATTTTGGACAGAAACACAACTAGTAGATGGAAAATGTCCAGATTGTGGACGTGTCGTAACGAAAACTAGTGAAGAAGCATACTTCTTTAAATTAAGTAAATATGCAGATCGTTTAGTGAAATACTACGATGAACATCCAACATTCATCCAACCTGAATCAAGAAAAAATGAAATGATTAATAACTTCATTAAACCAGGACTACAAGATTTATGTGTTTCACGTACTAGTTTTACTTGGGGAATCCCAGTAGACTTTGATCCGAAACATGTTGTTTATGTTTGGATTGATGCACTTACAAACTATATTACAGGACTAGGATACGATGTAGATGGAAATCATGGCGAAAACTTTAATAAATACTGGCCTGCTGATGTTCATGTTATTGGTAAAGATATCGTACGATTCCACACAATCTATTGGCCAATTATGTTAATGGCATTAGAAGTAGAATTACCTAAAAAAATATTTGGACACCCTTGGTTATTAATAGGAGATGGAAAAATGAGCAAATCAAAAGGTAATACCCTTTACGCAGAAGAACTAGTTTCTTATTTCGGTGTAGATGCAGTACGTTACTTTTGCTTACATGAAATGCCATTCGCACAAGATGGAACATTAACATGGGAATTAATGATTGAACGAATTAACTCAGACTTAGCGAACATATTAGGAAATCTAGTAAACCGTACAATCTCAATGACGAATAAATATTTTAATGGTAAAGTAGAAAATACAAAAGTAAATGAACCATTAGATGATGAATTAATCCAAGTAGCACTAGATGCAGTACGTAAAGTAGATGAAAAAATGGAAGTACTAAGAATCGGTGATGCTATTGGTGAAATATTCACAGTATTAAGAAGATGTAATAAATATATCGATGAAACAACGCCTTGGGTATTAGGAAAAGAGGAAGCAAATCATCCTCGTCTTGCGACAGTAATGTATAACCTACACGAAGCAATTCGTTTTTCAGCAGTATTGTTAGATTCTTTCATGCCACAAACTGCAACTAAAATATTAGACCAATTAAATACAGATAACAGAAGTATTGAATCACTTTCTAGTTTCGGTCAATTAAATTCTGATAAAGTTTGTGAAAAACCAGAAATTTTATTTGCTAGAATCGATGAAAAAGAAATGATGGAAAAAATAAATGCGGAAAGACCTGCTGTCGTGGAAGTAAAAGAAGATAAAGTACCAGAGATTACTTTTGATGACTTTATGAAAACTCAATTAAAAGTCGGAGAAGTAATTAGCTGTGAAAAACATCCAAAAGCAGATAAATTATTAGTATCTCAAATAAATGTAGGCAATGAAGTTAGACAAATCGTTAGTGGAATTGCTGCACATTATACACCAGAACAAATGGTAGGAAGAAAAGTAATTGTTGTTACAAACTTAAAACCTGCTAAAATTCGTGGAGTAGAAAGTCAAGGAATGGTATTGGCTGGAGAAGATGATACATGTTTAGAATTAGCAAGTGTTTCTAACTTAAAAGTAGGAAGCATTGTTCGTTAATGAAACAAATTAAAAAATCATCAACAATACTACTTATTACAGCAATCTTTTGTATCTTTGAAGGAGTGAATTCAAATACACCACCGATTCTGTACTTAGGAATATTTTTAGCGATATTAAGTGCAGTTAGATATCTAATGGTAATTAATTTCGCTAAAAACGGGAATGATTTAACTTCTCAAGACGATGATAGTGTAATGCGTTATTTATTGAAAGATGAAGTCTTATATGCGGATATGATTGCTGTTTATAAGCAAGATAATTGTGATGTATTATATGATGAAACAGATGGTATATTATTGTATGAGCACACCTCTCAAACGTATCTTGCAAGTGCAAATAAAAGAGCAGGAGCTATTGATATTTTAAATGAGATTCCTCAAGATTATAAGATATTTATTGCACATGATCATATATTTGAAGAATTTGCGAATACATCATTTAACTATAAACATGTAGAATATAAATATAACTATGTATATCAAAGAAAAGAATATTTTGTGGTAAAAGAAAGTGATATCGTATTCAAAAATTTAGATAGCACACATGTACCAATGGTAAAAAAACATTGTTCTCTTGCAGAAGGTTTCTCCTCAAATTATCTTGATAAAAGAGTTGAAGTTGGTATGCTAGGTGCTTTCATGAATGATGATTTAGTAGGATTCGTTGGGATTCATGAAAATAATGCCCTCGGAATGCTAGAGATATTTAATGACTATAGACATCTAGGTATTGGTTTACAGTTACAATGTACCTATATAAACCAATTACTTAAAGATAAGTCTAAAGTACCTGTCTACACGCAAGTGAATGCCTCGAATGAAGAGAGTATGAAATTACATGAAAAACTGTATTTTACAAAAGCAGTGAATAGTTGTATATGGTATTTTAATTAAATAATAAATGTAAGCAGGGTGTAATTCACCCTGCTTTTATATTGTTTAAAAGACAAAGAATTAAGGAAATATAAGATTCACTACATATAAAGAATTAGGAGGATTTTATGCTAAAAGTTGAAAAAGTATATAAAGATTATGGAAATGGTAGAGGAGTACAAAATATCTCCTTTCAAATAGCAAAAGGAAAAATATGCGGAATATTAGGAAGTAATGGATGCGGAAAAACAACAACTTTTCGTCTACTTCTTAATTTGTTAGAAACAGATAGTGGCACAATGACATACGATGATGAAATACTCGATAAGGAAATATTTCAGTATTTTGGGTATGTGCCAGAAGAGCGAAGTATGCTTCGTAATTTAACACTCAAGGAACAAGTGTTTTATTTGGCTAAATTAAAAAAAATGAATCCAAAAGAGATTCAAGAAAGTTACGATTACTGGATAGATTACTTGCAAATTAGACAATATACCTCAAGTAAAATCATGGAATTATCAAAGGGGAATCAACAAAAAGTACAGTTTTTATGTGCCTTAATTCATCATCCTCAAATCATTATATTTGATGAACCACTCAATGGACTGGATATAAATAATGTTCAATTATTTAAGCAGTTGTTGATGAAATTGAGGAATGAAAAGAAGATTGTATTAATATCTAGTCATCAATATCACAACATAGAACATTATTGTGATCAGATAGTATATTTAAAGGATGGAGAAGTAGTATTTAAAGGAGATGTAGAGAAATTAAAGAAAAAACAAGAGATTCGTATTGTTAAATTTAAAAGCAAACGAGATATCTTTATTAAGGAAGAGGGAGTAATCAATTACTATAGAGAGAAAGATTTTTTATATGTCACACTAGAAAATATAGCGTATGCGAGTTCTCTGGTGAAGAAGATAATGGATAAAGGAATTGATGAATATTCATTGCAATTAGTTTCTTTGCATGATGTCATTAAGGAGAAGACCAAATGAAAGTGTTAGTCACATTTTCGTTATATCGAAGATTCAAAAACAAAGCTACCATCTGTTTCAATGTAATCTTATTTTTCGCTATATTTGGTTTGTTTTTTTCTGATTATGTAGTAGCTTTTGTAAATCCTTCCTTTGGAGAAAAAGAAGTGGTCTATGTAAGCAATATTGAGGAATCACTACAAACACACTTGCAGGAAAATGTAAGCAACTATGAATTTGAAGTTAATATAAAGGATATTAAGGAACAAGTAGAAGCGGGTGAATTAGTACTGGAGTGGAAGGAGAACCAATACACGCTACATAGCAAGTATGCAATACCTACCATGGATATCCTAAACATACAAGCAATCATATCCCTGCATGAAAAACAGAAGGTGATGATGAATAGCAATCAAATAGAATTGTTGAATGAATACAATAAAGAAGTAATCGTTAATAATGAAGTACTAAAAAAAGAAGAGTCTATGAGTGAAGTAAAAGCAAACTTGATTTTTATGTTTATTAGTAGTGTCTACTTTATGATGTTAAGTTTTATTTCTGGAGTAGCAAGTGAAGTTGTAAATGAAAAAACGACAAAAACTTTAGAATTAATTTTGACTTCCATCAGCGCAAAAACACATTTTTATAGTAAATTGTTAGTAGGTTGGCTGGTTATCGTCATACAAGGAATATTAAGTATTAGTTATATCGCTCTATTTTTCTTAATTAGATACTTTCATGACCAAGGAGTAGGCGTATTAGAATTTTTATCAACCCTAAACATTGTACCAATAGAAGGTGTCACCTTTAACGAAGTGCTTGCACTGCTTAACCTAGACTTTATGTTTATATGTAAAGCAGTACTTATTGTCTTTTTTCTGTTAGTTGGTATTTTAGTGATGCAATTAGTATTAGTCATAGTGAGTAGCTTCACAGTAACAATAGAAGAAGCTGCGAACATACAAGCACCCTTTTATTTGATGCTACTAGGTATCTATTATTTGGTCATTGCACTTAATAATCCTCAAGATCTAACCGAAGGACTAGGATATTTACTATCCTTTGTTCCTATATTTAATATGTTGTTGATGCCATGTCGTATTATGGTTCAAGATGTGGTGTTTTATGAAATACTAATATCACTAGGAATATCTTTATACTTAGCGAATATAGTAATAAAAAGAGGAATCAAAATATATGAAAAAGGTGTTCTTGATTACTCTAGTAAAGGAATGCTCGATATTTTGATGAAACTTAAATAAGGGTACATGAAAATATTAATTTGAATAAACCTTTTAAAAATGTTAAAATCAAAGAAAGAAAAGGAGGCGTTATATTATGAAATTAATATTAGCTATAATGTCAAATGAAGATAGTCCATCTGTATCTTCAGCACTAACTAAAGAGAATTATCAAGTTACTCGTTTAGCAACAACAGGAGGTTTCCTAAGAGCAGGAAATACGACTTTAATTGTAGGAACAGCGGATGACAAAATAGATCAAGCAATCGAAACGATAGCTGAGTTTAGTAGAAAACGCACCGAAGTAGTACCATCTACAGCATCTTATGATATCGGAAGATTTGCATCTTTTCCAGTAGAAGTGCAAGTTGGAGGAGCAACAATTTTCGTTATTGATGTAGAACAATTTGTAAAACTATAAAAAAAAGATAGGCAATTAAATTTGCTTATCTTTTTTTTTGAATTTTACTTCCACAATTAATACAGCTCCAAATAAGAGTGTTCCTCCAATAAGGATAGCACTTGAGATAGGTTGTCCTAGAAGAATAATACTTAAGATGGTTGCTAGTATAGATTCTAACGAGAGAATCAAACTTGCCTTACTTGGTTCCACTAGACGTTGTCCATACAATTGACATACAGAAGCAAGAGCACTACTTCCTACTGCTAAGTAGAGAACACTTGAATATGCTTGAGTTGGAAATGTAGTTTGTCCACTTAAGAGCATTAGAATCAATCCACAAACACCCATCGTAAAGAGTTGGATAGTAGCAATACTTAATGGGTCATTGTGAGCACCACATTTTTCATTATATATAATTTGTAGTGCGAAAAAGATGGCACAGATGAATAAGTAGAAATCTCCTAAATGAAAATTAATACCCTCACTAAATGATAATACAGCACTTCCAATCAATGCTAGTGCTGTAGCAAGGTATACTTTTTTTTCAATATGTCTACGTAAGAAGAAATATGAAATAAAGGGAACGAATACTACATTTAATGAACTAAGAAAAGCAGTGTTTGGTACACTAGACATCGTTTGTCCCACGGTTTGGAATGCAAATGCAATAAAAAAGACAAATCCGTTAATGATACCTAACTTTAATGTAGTCTTATTATTCCACCACTTTTTCTTGTGCGAAAACAGTAATAGAGCCCCTCCACCGATAATACCTCTACAGGCAAGTAAAGGGAATGCTTGCCATCCTGCGTGAATTGCTGTATCGACAGCGATGAATCCCGTTGCCCATATAATAGCTGTAGATAGTAATGCTAGTGTTGCTTTGTTCATAAATTTACCTCAATTAGGGTATTTTATCATAGATTATTTTAAATACCAATAGGTACTTCCACTATTGGCAGGTTCACCAGTAATCGGATCTACCATTTGTTCCTTTATTTGATTGCTAGGAGTATACCAAACCTCTTCTTTTCCTTCCATCAATGATTCAAAGGTCATTTTCCAAATTGCTTTACTAACCTCAAAGTTGTCTGGATCCATAGCAGTATTGTCATCATACCCGTTCCAAATACCAATCGTATAATTTGGATTAAATCCAACACACCAAGTATCCCAATCACTCGTCCCTGATTTTGCCCCAACTTTGAACTCTGGAATATTCGCATACATCGTGATAAACGAAGTGTCATTACAATTATTATCAAAAGGAGCAGTCAATAATTGATTAATAATTAAAGTTTCATCACGGTTTAATAACTGTGTATTATTCAGTTCTCGCTCATAAAGAATGTCTTCCTCATTTTCTATCTTACTAATAAAACTAGGTTCATTGTGAATGCCCTCACCAGCAAACGTATTATATATTTCGGCAAGTTTAACGATATTGGTGTTTACACAACCAAGCGCTAAGGATGGATTGTTTTCACTATCTATTCCAAAGTCTAATAAAGCATTGTTTAATGATTCTACTCCTAAATACAACAAGGACTTCACTGCATATATATTATCTGAGGCAGCAATTGCTTGTATCATAGATATTTGTTTGTTTGGATATACCTTATTGAAGTTTTCAGGATGATATGTCGTATTATTATCTAGGGTAAATGTAGTATCACTACTTTTAAATGTAGTCGATGGAGTAAATCCTTCAACCAATGCCAAATAGTAAATTAATGGCTTAATGGTACTTGCAATTTGTCGTTCTGAGAAGATAGCTCGATTATAGGGACTAAGGGTATAGTCGTTCCCACCTTGTAGGGCGACTATATCTCCTGTATAAGGCGTCATTATTACACCGCTACTCTGTAGTAGTTCATCAGTGTTTTGTTCGTAGATAGCATCATTTAAGCTATCTTGAGCGAAGGAATCAAAGTAAGTGTGTATTTTTAATACTTCTCCACTGTAATTCATACTCTTCGCTTGTGCTAAGACAGCATCTATATAATAATTTGTATTCGCATGTTCATCATACTGCTCAGAATTTACCACAATCTCTTTATTGATAGCTTCGTCATATTCAACCTCATTGATTAAGTTTGATGCATACATAATAGATAAAATCTGATTACGTTTAGCATAGGCATTATCAATATCAATATAAGGGGAATATATACTTGGTCCATTAGGAATACCAATTAATAATGCAATTTGATCCACACTTAAATCATTTATTGGAGTATCAAAATAAAATAAAGATGCATTACTAAATCCGTAGATACCGTGCCCATAATACATTGAATTTAAATAACCCTCTAAAATTTCATCTTTTGTATAATGCATTTCCAATTGAATCGAATAAATGAATTCTTTCACTTTACGAGTAATCGTTTGTTCATTCGTAAGAAAGATATTCTTTGCATATTGTTGGGTGATTGTACTTCCCCCTTGAATGATATCAGATTGTGTAAGGTTCACTAACAGCGCTTTTCCAATTCGTAATGGATCAAATCCAAGATGTCTATTAAAGTTTTTATCTTCTACTTGAATTAGACTATCAATGATAAAGGGATCCACTTCTTCTATATTCACAATAAGGGACTGTTTACTTTGGTAGATAACCTCATTGTCTTTATCATAAATGATAATTTGTTCATTTGTTAAAGGAATCGGAGTCAATATGGCATATATTAATAACAATACAAAACAGGTAATACAAGTAATGATAATATAAACTCCAAATTTCAATATTTTTTTCATTCTTACACCTCTTCATTATTATGGATAACAAATGAAAATGTAAACAAAAGAGTTACGATAGCGTGTGAAAATTTCATGAACTTTTATTTTTTTTCAGAAATTGTATTGCAACTATTATTCACTGTGCTATAATACACAAGAAAAAGAGATAAACGATGAAAAAAGAGATATTGGTAAAACATACGCATAGATATTCACTAGAATCATTAGTGATGTATCATGGAGAAGCAGATATAGATGAATATAGTGATTACACTAGAGTCAGCTTTATAGATGAAGAGAATGCAAAAATAGTGTTTTATTGCTTTTCAACTTATATGGAAATACATCGCTTTGGTGAAGTTAGTTCAGAACTAATCTTAAAACCACAACAACAAACCATGAATAAAATAAAAAGTGAATTTGGTGTATTTGAAGTAGAAGTGAAAACCATAGCATATGAATATATAGATAATCATATTCGGGTTGAATACGATATAGAAAGTGATAGTGAAGATGATAGTAAAGATGGATTTATTATTGAACTAGAAATACTGGAGGGCAGTTATGAATACAATTGAAAATAAATTAAAAGAAGGAATTAAGAATGCAGTTAAGGTTGCTTTTGATATAGATATTACACTAAGTGAAGTGGTAATTGAAATTCCTAAGGACACAAGTCATGGAGATTATGCAACAAACACAGCAATGCGTTTAACAAAACGTGTGCAAAAGAATCCTCGTGAAGTAGCACAATTAATCATTGATAACATTGATTTTGAAGCAAGTGATCTAGAGGCAGCAAGTATTGCAGGACCAGGATTTATTAACTTTACAATGCTTAAAGCATCATTGTCTAATATTATTAAAACAGTATTAAATAATGAGACTACATATGGACAAAACAATACAGGAAATGGACTTAAAATAAACTGTGAGTACGTAAGTGCAAATCCAACAGGGGATTTACATTTAGGACATGCTCGTGGAGCAGCTTGGGGAGATAGTGTTTCACGTATCTTAAAAGCAAGCGGATATGATGTAACTAGAGAGTTTTATGTGAATGATGCCGGAAACCAAATTGTGAATTTAGCATTATCATTATACTCAAGATATTGTTCAAACTTTGATGTTGTTGTTGAAATGCCAGTAGATGGATATTTCGGAGACGATGTTATGGGAATGGCAAAAGATATGGCTGCAATTTATGGTGATACTTATGTAAATAACTATGATGAAGCATTATTTAAACAAGAAGGAATTAAAAGAGAGTTAGCTAAATTAAAAAATGATTTATCTTTCTTTAAAGTTGAATTTGATGTATGGACTAGTGAGCAAGCAATTCGTGATGCACACAAAGTAGAAGAAGCTGTCGAAGTGTTAGACAAAGCCGGTAAGGTGTACGAACACGAAGGAGCTTTATGGTTTAAAACAACAGATTATGGAGATGACAAAGACCGTGTACTTAAAAAAAGTGATGGTTCATATACATATTTAGTACCAGATATCGCATATCATATTAATAAGTTAGATAGAGGATACGATAAGTTGGTGGATTTTTTTGGAGCTGATCATCATGGATATATTCCAAGATTAAAAGCAAGTATACAAGCATTAGGTAGAGATGCTGATACATTAGAAGTTGATATCATTCAAATGGTAAGACTTGTAGAAGATGGTGTAGAAGTTAAAATGAGTAAACGTTTAGGTAATGCAGTTACCTTAAGAGACTTATGTGAAGAAACAAGTGTTGATGCAGTACGTTATTTCTTTGTAAATCGTGCAGTAGATACACACTTTGATTTTGACTTAGGATTAGCAAGAAAACAAAGTAATGATAACCCCGTTTTTTATGCACAATATGCATATGCTAGAATGTGTTCCATCTTAAGAAATATTGAATTTACTACAAGCGTTGAAAATTATGATTTATTAACACATGACAAAGAGATTCAATTAATGAAATATATTAATGAGTTTCCTAGTGTAGTCAGTGATGCAGCGTTACAAAGAGCGCCGCATAAAGTATGTAATTATATACAAAAATTAGCATCTTTATTTCATAGTTTCTACGGAGCATGTAAAGTTAATGATAAAGAAAATGAAGCGTTAAGTGCGCAAAGATTAGACCTGTTGAAGGCGTGTAAAATCACACTTAATAATGCTTTAGAATTAATTGGTGTAGAAGCTATTGAAAAGATGTAGTTTATCTAGGAGGATATAAGATGAAACAACCTATGGTAGATATTGCATTTGATTTAATGCAAAAGAAAAAAAAGGAAATAGCATTTCCAAAACTTTGGGAAGAAGTAACTCAAATTAAAGGGTTAACACAATCTCAAGCAGATGATTTAATTGCAGACTTTTATACAGATATGTCATTAGATGATCGATTTATGATCCTAAAAGACAATAAATGGGATTTGCGTAGTCGTCGTAAATTTGCAGAATTTGTAGTTGATACAGATGCAATTATGGTAGAAGACGAAGACGTAGAGGAAATTCACGTAGTAGAAAAAGAATAGTAAAGACATCTCGTATTATTTACGAGGTGTTTTTTTTGATGTGAAACCTAGAATAATATGTCTATTTGAGTGATATTAAATAAAAATTATGGTATATTATATAGGTAAAACCAGGAGGAATTAGTGATGAGTAAAAAACCAGTAGTACTAGTCGTAATGGACGGTATTGGATTAACAGAAAAACATTTAGGGGATGCAGTTTATAATGCGTACACACCTACATTAGATGAATTAACGAGTACTTGCCCAAATACGGCAATATGTGCACATGGATTCGCTGTAGGACTTCCAAGTGATGAAGATATGGGGAATAGTGAAGTAGGACACAATGCATTAGGTTGTGGACAAGTATACGCACAAGGAGCTAAATTAGTAAATGTTTCAATTGAAACAAAAGCTATGTTTGAAAATAAAACATGGAAAGATTTAGTTGCTAATACAAAAAATAATACAGTAATGCACTTAATGGGATTGTTGTCAGATGGAAATATCCATTCTCATATCAATCATTTATTTGCCTTATTAGAACAAGCTAAAGTAGATGGAGTAAAAGAAGTTAGAGTACACATTATGTTAGATGGTCGTGATGTTCCTGCAACAAGCGCATTAACATATGTAGATGCTTTAGAAGCTAAATTAGTTGCATTAAATGATGCTGACTTCAACGCATGTATTGCAAGTGGTGGTGGTCGTATGAAAATTACGATGGATCGTTATGATGCAAACTGGTCTATGGTTGAAGCAGGTTGGAATACACACGTATTAGGAGATGCAAGAGCATTCACTTCTACTACGGAAGCAATTACTACGTATAGAGAAGAATTAGGAGTAGTAGACCAAGATTTACCAGCATTCGTTATCGTAAATGAAGCGGGACCTGTAGGAACAATCAATGATGGAGATAGCGTAATCCTATTTAACTTTAGAGGAGATCGTGCTCAAGAAATATGTAAAGCATTTGAAGAAGGTGCGAGTTTTGATAAATTTGATAGAGTAAGAACACCAAACGTTATGTTTGCTGGAATGCTTCAATACGATTCAGATTTAGAAATTCCTAAGTTATTCTTAACTTTCCCACCTAAAATTAAAAACACATTATCTGAAACATTAGTAAACGCAGGAATTTCACAATATGCAATTTCTGAAACACAAAAATTCGGACATGTGACTTATTTCTGGAATGGAAATAGAAGTGAAAAATTCTCTGAAGAATTGGAAACATTCGTTCAAATTGACAGTGATGTTATTCCATTCGAACAAAGACCTTGGATGAAGGCAGCAGAAATTACTGATCAATTAATTGCAGCAATCGAATCAGGATCATATGATTTCTTACGTACAAACTATCCAAATGGAGATATGGTTGGACATACAGGAGACTATGCAGCTACTATTATCGGAGTTGAAACAGTCGACTTACAATTAAAACGTATTTTAAATGCTGTTAAAAAAGTAAATGGAACATTAATCGTAACAGCAGATCATGGAAATGCTGATGAAATGTACGACAAACCAAAAGAAGGACAAGCTTATAAAGTAAAAACTTCTCATACATTGAATAAAGTACCATTCATCATTTATGGAGCAGACGTTGAAATAGCTGAAGGTGACTTCGGATTAGCAAACGTGGCAGCTACTGTAACTAAATTATTAGAAGTAGAACCAAATGCAAGTTGGGAAGCAGCAATCATTAAATAATAGTAAAGAGATTAACATTCAGTTAATCTCTTTTTCTTTGTTTGAATCCATAATTTACAACTTTATATGAAGCTATTTAAGTAGATAATGAAAGAGATAAAACTTTTATATTTTACAGCTAAATAAGATTACGATATCTACTTACCTTATTAAATTTAATTGGTAATATACTAAGGTTTTGTGTTAAAGTTAAGGAATAGTAAAATATGCATATTATTGTTTTTACATGAGAGTATCATACAAACTGAATTGTAATTTTATATATGTAATACTCTTAAAAGTGAAGGTTTAAAACAGGGGGTGAAGATATGATTCAATGGTATATGTTTATGATCAGCTTAGGATGCTTGATCATTATGTTAAGCACTTACGCATCTAGTCCAGTTGCTTTTATGGTAATTGGTTTGGTAATCGCGGTAATAGGAGCTTATAAAATATTTAAAAAGAAATAGGGGATTTAGATGTTGTCTACGAAGAAAGATTCTTTGGAAAATCAGCAGCAAAAAATTTAAACTACAAAGTAATGAACTTTATGTATAAGAGATCAAGTAAAAAAAGAGCGAAAGCAACATTAGAACGAGTAGAGGAACATGTTATAGCGAAAAGAGAGCAGTAAACTGCAATTATAAGGAGAAAAAAATGGGAAGATTAGGAATTTCAATATATCCAGAGCATTCAACATTAGAGAGAGATATGGAGTATATCACATTAGCGGCAAAATATAATTTCAAAAGAATATTTTCTTGTTTATTAAGTGTGGATGGAAAAACAAAACAAGAAATCAAAAAAGATTATACAGCGTTAAGTAATCATGCACATAGTTATGGAATGGAAATCATCTTAGATGTAGCACCTCATGTAATCACAAATTTAGGTGCAAGTTATTCAAATCTTTCTTTTTTCAAGGAAATGAATGTTGATGGGATCCGTTTAGATGAGGGGTTTGATGGATTAAAAGAAGCGTTGATGAGTTGTAATAAAGAGAATTTAAAAATTGAAATTAATGCAAGTTTTGGAAATGGATATATCAATAATATTATGTCACATTATCCAAATAGAGAAAATATTATCACATGTCATAATTTTTACCCACAAAGGTATACTGGATTGGGACTTACTCACTTTGATGCATGTAATTCAGATATAAAGAAACACAACTTAAAAATTGCGGCATTCGTATCTTCTCAAGTATCGAATACGTATGGACCTTGGCCAGTAAATGAAGGGTTATGTACTTTAGAAATGCATCGTGACTTACCGATGGATGTACAAGCAAGACATTTATTCGCTACGGGAATGGTAGATGATGTATTAGTAGCTAACTGTTATGCAAGTGAAGATGAACTAAAAACATTAGCTCATTTAATACCAGGATTACTTACTTTTAAAGTTGACTTTGAAAAAGAATTACAAGAGGGAGAACGAAAAGTTATTTTTGAACATGAACATTATGTTCGTGGTGATATGAGTGATTATATGGCAAGAAGTACATTCCCTCGAGTTACTTATGCGAATGAAAGTATTGCACCTGAAAATACAAGAGAATTAAAACGTGGTGATGTAGTAATTATAAATGATAATTATTCACGCTATAAAGGAGAATTACACATTATTTTAATGGATATGCCAAATGATGGAAGAAAAAATGTAGTTGGTAAAATTCCTGAAAACGAAATAATGTTGTTGGATTATATTGAATCATGGAAACCTTTTGCGTTCACTAAATAAGGGATCACACAGTTATCGAAATAAGAAAAAGCAGCAAGTCACTAATTTAGTGATTTGCTACTTTGTTTATTTCTTGGGCTCTATCAAATGCACATTGACCAATATGACAATATCCATCTGCGTTTTTTTCTAAGTAATGTTGGTGATGCTCCTCAGCTTCATAAAAATTATGTAGGGGCTCTACTTCTATGCACATTGGTTGAACCTTATTCTTTAATATATTAATTGATTGTTCAATTAGCGATAAGTCATCCATAGCCTCATAGTAAATACCACTACGATACTGAATACCGATATCTTCCCCTTGTTTATTTAATGAGGTAGGATCTATAATTGCATAAAATGCTTCAAGTAGTAAAGGCAATGATAACATATCATTATCATAAATGATTTCTACGCATTCTACATGACCACTATCTTTTTTAACATCCTCATAAGAAGGGTTTATCCCGTTACCATTCGCATACCCCACCCGTGTCTTGAGAACACCACGAATGTAGCTAAAATATTTTTGAGCACCCCAAAAGCAGCCAGCGCCTATATAAATTTTACGTTCCATATATACCTCCTAGTAAATTAGTTCAATTCCCATACATAATAAAGGAATAGTAAGTAATGAAAATACAGTAGAAACAAAGACTAATTGTGTAGCTAGTTGTTCATTTCCTTTATACTTGCTTGCAAGTATTGCAGTAGTGCTTCCAGCAGGCATCCCAGCTAATACACAAGAGATAGCGCTTACCAAGGGATCGAATCCTAGTGAGTAGCATACAATAAATACAGTGATTGGAATAACACATAAGCGAATCCCACTGTAAAATAAAGAAAGTTTACTTATCATATGTTTAAAGTTAGCTTCAGATAAAATAATTCCAATTACTAACATAGATAAAAATGTAGTTGAAGAACTAATTCCATCGATACTAGTTAACATAAAGTTAGGCAACTGTATTTGTGTAATCATGAAAAAGATTCCAATAACTACGGCAATAATACAGGGGTGTGTGATTACTTTTTTGATAACCTCTTTATACGAAGTATCACAGAAACAAGATAATCCAACACTCCACATAAAGATACGAACTGCAATTAAATAGACAGAGGCATACAACAACCCTTGAGTTCCATATATCCCTTGGACTAAAGGAGTACCCATAAAACCACTGTTTGAACAAATGGTAGCATATTTTAATACGCTATATGATGTTTTCTCATAGTTACGAAAGATAAGGTAACTAAGCGCAAGGCATGCAAACTGGATCGCAAAAGATAATAGAAATACGATTGAAAGGTTTTTAATGATGTCTACATTGATATCCACAAGAAATGAGGAAACAATACTGCTAGGTAAAGCGACATAGATAACAAGATTAGTTAATGACTCTTTAGCAGTTTTTGAAATGATATTCCATTTACACAATAAAAAACCAATACAAGCATAAAAAAACATTTGAAATTGTAAGCCTAATAAATTATTAAAATTTACCATGCGTTAATCTTCTAATAAAGATTCACATAAAGCTATTTTACTACTATCTGAATTTTCGATACGAATACTTCCCAAAGAATCATTCAATTGTTTATTTACCATTAGAATTTCTTTTACATGATTCACAGTCCCTTTGTTTCCATCAATAATATTGATATGAGGAAATAATGCATGTAAATAGGGAATATAAAAACTAAAATGAGTACAACCTAACACAATGCTTTGTACATTACTCATATCAATAGATTCAAAATAGGTATTCAATTGTTTGTTTACTAAAGTTTCATTTGACAGTTGCTTGTTTTCTACGATTTCTACTAATTCATTACATGCAATACAATTCACAGTATTACTTTCACTATATTCTTTTAATAGTGATTTGAATTTTGTTTCTTTTAATGTGAATGGAGTTGCCATAACGACAATGTTTTGCTTGCTTTTGTTGTGTGCGGCAACCTTTAGTGCTGGTTCCATTCCAATGACAGGAATATCATAATTAGCTCTCAGTGTTGTAGCAGCAGCACTAGTAGCGGTATTACACGCAATCACTATTGCCTTAATTTCTTGTTTAATAAAGTAATCACATATTTCTTGGCAACGTCGTATGATTTCTTCCTTATCTTTAATCCCATAAGGAGCATGTAAACTGTCTCCAAAATATAAATAATTCTCATGTGGTAATTGTTGTTTAAACTGTTTTAATACACTGATTCCGCCTAATCCAGAATCAAAGATTGCGATTGCTCTTTTATCACTCATAGTTTCACCTCTTATATCTATATTATAAACTATTATAAGCGTTTCGAAAAGTGGTTGAATTTACTAATATTTTTGGTATACTTAATAGGCTATGAATGGAGAATTATTATGAAGAGAGAAAAGTTCGGATCACGTTTAGGATTTATATTACTTAGTGCAGGTTGCGCTATCGGAATTGGAAATGTTTGGCGTTTCCCGTATGTTGTTGGAGAAAGTGGAGGAGGAGCGTTTGTATTAGCCTATATATTCTTTTTAGTGCTATTAGGAACACCAATTCTAACGATGGAATTTGCAATGGGGAGAGCTTCTCAAAAATCTATTGTATCATCCTATCAAGAACTAGAACCCAAAGGTTCTAAATGGCATATACACGGAACATTCGCAATGATAGGAAACTATATATTAGTTATGTTTTATACAGTTGTATCAGGATGGATGTTGTATTATTTCTATAGTTTTGCAGTTGGGAATTTTAATAACTTATCTACTGTTGAAGTAGGGAATTATTTTGCTTCTTTACTAGCAGACCCTCTCGCACTTACTTTTTGGATGGGTATAGTGGTATGTGTTGGTTTCGGAGTATGTACGTTAGGATTACAAAAGGGTGTAGAAAAAATCACTAAAGTAATGATGTTATTGCTATTGTCTATCATGGCTATATTGGCAGTAAACTCACTATTTTTAGAAGGAGGAAGTGAAGGATTAGCTTTCTATCTACTTCCGGATTTAGAAGTTGTTAAAGAAATAGGAATTATGAAAGTAGTTGTTTCAGCAATGAATCAAGCCTTCTTTACATTAAGTTTAGGGATGGGTTCAATGTTAGTATTCGGAAGTTATCTAAAAAAAGACAGAGCGTTATTTGGAGAAAGTTTGAATATTGCAATCTTAGATACGTTAGTAGCTATCGTGTCAGGTTTAATTATTTTTCCTGCTTGTTTCGCTTATGGAGTGGCAGTAGATAGTGGACCTAGTTTAATTTTTATAACGTTACCTAATGTATTCATAAACATGCCATTAGGACAATTGTGGGGTAGCTTATTCTTTATGTTTATGAGCTTTGCTTCACTTTCTACAATTATTGCAGTGAGTGAAAATATTATCACAATGAATATGGAAAAATTCAAAGTTAGTCGAATGAAAGCTTGTGTCACAAACGGTATCTTATTGTTTGTATTATCATTGCCTTGTGTATTTGGATTTAATATTTGGAGTGACTTCCAACCATTTGGAGAAGGAACAAACATTTTAGACTTAGAAGATTATCTAGTTTCTAATGTAGTGTTACCTGTAGGTTCATTCATCATGTTAATGTTTTGTACAAACAAGTTTGGATGGGGATATAAAAACTTCATTAAAGAAGCAAATACTGGAGAAGGTATGCGTATGCCAAAATTCTTTGAATTTGTATTAAAGTACATTGTTCCAGTGTTACTTTTTATTCTAATTATTCAAGGAGTATTTAGATTATAATTCAGTGAATACGTAAAGACTTAATATGTAGACATTCAAAAAGAAACAATTGTTATTTATATAACGATTGTTTCTTTTCTTTATAATGAAGATATAATATACAAACAAAAAGGAACGATACCTATTTCATATAGGAGTCGTTCCTTTTACTGATTTTGTTTATTCAATATCCTTATATTTGATATCTTCAAGAGAGGTAGCTGCCATAACAAATGAAATGACAACAATGGAAGAATTAGATGCACTCACACTATCCATATAATGATCAACAATAAGCATGATGGTTGATGTTGTTAGTGTATCTAGGAATAAGAATAAAGTACGAGCTCCTATGAGTTGTAATCGATTCATATTTAATAATACAATTGGAAGAGCTTTAGCGAATAACTCTAAAGGGAAACCAAATAAAGAAGTTAAGATAAAAAAGATAACGACACTGGTAAAGGAATCATAGGTAAGACCAAAGACTTTCATAATTGCTCCGCCAAAGAATGTTATTATGTAAAATAATCCTATGATAAATAAAATGACAAAAACCTTACCAAGCAAGGATGATAACTTGTTTTTCATTGTTAAAGCCTCCAATATCCATAATGAATATAGAGTAGTATAGCATAAGTTAAATGAAATATAATATAATTTGTAAATTATATTATATTTGTTTCATTATAGGGGGACTTCCTGTTGACTTTACTATTGGCAAAATATACTATATAAGAGGTTGAATTTAATAAAAACTATATACACTAGAAAAGCAAGAGGGAAAATATGAAGATGAAAAAACAATTAGCATTTTTCTTGGCATTATTTCTTACGGTAACAATCTTACCTTGGAATATTTTTGCCACAGAACCGCTAACAACGGAGGAGCATATTACAGAAGAAGTAGCTGAAAAAATTGCAGGTAATGCAGCGACGATGGACGGAGAGTTTTATCCTACATTAAAAGATGCAATTGATGCTGTACCAGCAGAGGGAGTACATATTGTTTCTTTGGAACAAGATATTGTAATAACAACGGCTGGAATTTCTACTTTGGATGCAGGAAAAACAATAACATTGGATATGAAGGAGCATGATATTACAGTAGAAAATAATTTTAAAGGAAGACCTATTGAGAATCGTGGGACTATGATAGTAACAGGAAATGGTACTATAGATTCGTCTGCTGCCAATATGACTGGTTATGGTGCAATCAATAATTATGGAACACTAACTGTTGAAAATGGTACATACGCAGGTTCAGTTAATTCTAATGGTTCTTCTATAATGAACAGACAGGGTGGTGTATTGACTATTAATGGTGGTAATTTTACAAAGGCTACAGCACTGTTGTCTAATGATGGTATTGCAACTGTAAATGGTGGTACATTTACTACTAACTCTTGTTCAGCTTGTAACGGGGGCAGCTATAGTTATGCAGTTAAATGCTATAATCCAAAGTCTGAATTGTATTTTAATAATGGTACAGTAACTGGGGTGCATGGTTCTTTAGGTATAGCAGCTGGGTATGCAGAGGTTCTTGGTGGTACATTTACAACTTTGCCATGTGAAGTACACGGTGCAGAATCGGCATATTATGCATTATATGTAGCAGGAGCATCTGGAGATGTCGAAGCTCATATTTATGGAGGTTCATACACGTCGATTTCTAAAGCTGCAATTTATGTTGGGAATAATACACCAGGCGATGGTGGTCTAGGAAAAGATGCGCTTGTCAATATATATGGTGGTAAATTTATCTCAGGTACAAATAATAGCGTTGAATATGTTGATAAAGAAGTGGGATCACTGAATATCACAGGTGGTAAATATCTTTTGAAAAATTTGCTTAAGGCAGATATTACAAAATACCTACCACTAAATAGTGGATATGTACAAAGTGGTAATGGAACAGTTATGGTTCAAAAAGAACCTGTTATATTTATGGTTAGTGATAACATAATTGAAGAAGGAAGTTTACGGAATCCGACTGTTATAGCTTATGATAGTAAGGGACAGGTTGTAGATGCAAAAAATTATGAAATTCAGTACTTAGAAAATGCAGATGTTGTTGGAAATGACAAAAATATAAAATACTATGATGTATGTGCCAAATTTATCAATAATAAATACCGTCATGAAAATAAAAGTCATGGGAATTTGCTTAAAGTAGGAGAAATGATAGTTTATTCAAAAGGAGAGTCACAACCTACTCAGTACACTGCGACTTTCAAAAATGGTGGAGGAGAAGGAACTCTTCCAGAATCAATAACAGGAATTAAGAACAGAGAGAGTGTAATGCCTACTACTAGTATGACTAAGAACGGTTACTCTTTTATGGGATGGAAGATATCGGGAAGTAATGTACTATATCAACCTGGAGAAACATTTAAGTTCTCTCAAAAAAATATAGAAATTACAGCACAGTGGAAAAAAACTTGCGATATAAAAGGTACAGTTAAGCAAGACAGCAATCCAATTGAAAATGCAAGTGTTATAATAATGCAAGGAAACAAAGAAATTGCTACGGTTATTACTGGTAAAGATGGTAAATACTCATTCACAAATGTAGCACCAGGATATTATACGATTGTAGCATCTAAAGGTGAATTTAATAGATCTATACACGTTAAAATAACAGATGCAAGTAGTACTGGATTGATTGAATTTTTAACACAAAAAATATCTGC
Source organism: uncultured Erysipelotrichaceae bacterium (assembly GCA_947036815.1). Classification (GTDB taxonomy): domain Bacteria; phylum Bacillota_I; class Bacilli_A; order Erysipelotrichales; family Erysipelotrichaceae; genus CAMQRS01. The sequence continues at coordinate 48,805 of CAMQRS010000001.1, read as the reverse complement.
AATTGTGGATGTAGCCGAAGGAACACCTTCTATCAGCATAGAAAATATAGATCACGCATTTATTACAGAAGGGTCGACGGCAGGGACCACTAATGATGTATATACAGCGGCTGATAAAACAATAGTAGATGCTGGTGGTTCATTTGAAATTACTTTCACCGCAGATAAAATTGAAGCAACAGATGATTCAAATGCCGATGTTAAAAAAATAAATGATTTTATAACAGATAACAATCATAATAATGTAGAAGTATGCCTTTTCCTTGACCTTTCGTTAAATAAGGTGGTAACAGATAAAAGTGGTAAAACAATTACAGATGCAGATATCACAAAGAGTGCAAACTTAATAGAGACAATTATACCTTTACCAGCAAATCTTCAAGGTAAAAATAGTTATGTCGTTTATCGTATGCATGAAGGAACGACAGATATAATTACTGAAATCGAAAATAAAAACGGAGAAAAATTGGAATTATTAGATGATGGAACAGCATTAAAACTAAGTACAAAATTGTTCTCAACTTATGCGATAGCATATAGTGATACAACACTTACTACCGAAATTGCATCAGGAGATAAACAAGTAGTAGAAGTTGGAGAAGAAGCAATTTTTACAACAACAGCATTGTATAACACTCTTGAAGAAGTATATGTAAATGGAGCGTTAGTCTCTTCTGATAATTACAAAATTAATAATATAGACAATAAAGTAAGTGTAACATTAACTGCAGATTATATTAAAAGCCTTGGTATAGGGAATCATTCGATTAAAATTATTTCTACCATGATTACCTCGACTGCTTCTTTTAGTGTAAAAGCACCTGATGAAGTTACGCCACCGGACGGAGGCGATGTAACGCCTCCAGATGGAGGAGATACAGACCAAGGTGATAATACACCACCACCTACAGGAGATAGTTCTAATGTGCTATACTATACGTTCCTTATTACTGTTTCGTGCATGGGGATGTTAACATTAAAAAAAATAAAATAATATACTATTATTTATAATGAATGTTTGTATAAATATTCATGTATTCTTTAAGATATAAAAATTAATAAGTATTAGTTTAATAAAAAAACAGCTAGATGAAAGTAAATTTCAATATTGCTGTTTTTTTGTTTATATGTAAGAACGAGTATGATAATATTGTTAGTTCAGAATACAACGCTAGTAATCTTTAAATAAGAAAGAATCTATTTGAAAGTTACTTTTTTATTGAAAGGCGCAGCGCATTTAATACGACACATATACTACTTAGACTCATTGCTGCTGCTGCATAGATTGGATTCAATTGTAGACCAAAAGGAATAAAGAATAATCCTGCCGCAATAGGAATACCAATCACATTATATATAAATGCCCAAAATAAGTTCTGTTTAATATTACGAATGACACGTTTACCTAAATGAATCGTTTTAACAATATCAGACAAATCACTTTTTACTAATACTATATCAGCACTTTCAATGGCAATATCACTACCAGCACCAATGGCAACTGCAACATCCGCTTGACTTAGTGCAATTGCATCATTAATACCATCTCCTACCATCATGACCTTATGGTTATTTGCTTGTAATTTTTTGATAAGGGCTGCTTTATCTTGTGGTAATTGTTGTGCATATACTTCCTCAATACCAGTTTGTTTAGCAATCATAGTCGCATTCACAAGGTGATCACCACTAAGCATGGCGATATGATAACCCAATTCTTTTAGCTGTGAAATGGCTTGAATACTACTGGGTTTAATTTTATCACTTAAACTAAACATCGCAATTATTTCATGTTCATTCGCTAAGTAGATTAGTGTTTCTCCAAGCAATGCATGTTGTTTCGCTTCTTCTTCCATATAATTTGGTAGACCTTGTTGCTCCATTAGCTTCATATTTCCTAGGAAATAAGGAACATCTTTATAGCTTGCGCTTGCACCCAATCCTTGTAACGTAATAAAGTTAGTCGCATTCTCACTAGTGATGTTTTCAGCCTTGGCTTTTTGCATGATTGCTTTTGAAATAGGATGCTCACTAAATGCCTCAATAGCTTGCGCAATTTCTAATACATGGGAATGATTGTTTGAATACATGGTTGTAACTTCTGGTTTACCATACGTAATCGTACCTGTTTTATCCAATACGATATAAGTTACTGCGTGGATTCTTTCTAATGATTCACTACGTTTTAATAAGATTCCTTGTGTAGCTGCATTTCCACTAGCAACCATGATTGCAGTAGGGGTTGCTAAGCCAAGGGCACACGGACAAGAAATTACCAATACACTAATAGCCATTTGGAATGCAAATTCAAAGCCATATCCTAAACTATACCAAACGATAAATACGATACTTGCAAGAGTGACTACAATAGGAACAAATAGTTTACTTATTGAATCGGCAAGTTTAGCTAACTTAGGTTTGGCACTGCTCGCATTTTCAACCATTTGAATTATTTGAGCTAGCGTCGTTTCGTCTTTTATTTTTAATGCTTTCATATAGAACGTACCTTGTACATTTAAAGTACCACCAATAACTTCATCGCCTTCTTGTTTGTCTAAAGGAATACTTTCTCCACTAATACTCGATTCATCAATACTTGCATGACCACGAATAATGACTCCATCTACGCCGATGACTTGACCTGTTTTAATTAACAAGATATCATTCAGCATAATATCATCAAACTCTATTTCTATTTCTTTTTCATCTCTAACAACAATGACATTTTTAGGAGTTAAGTCCATTAGTTTATGTAAGGCTTGACTGGTTTTTGCTTTACTCTTATGTTCTAAATGTTTCCCAATCGTAATAATAACTACAATCATAGCAGCACTTTCAAAATAGAACTGGTGCATATGTTGCATAAGGTATTCGTGATTATTTGCATTCATAAATAGGGGAAATAATAAATACACACTATATAAGTATGAAGCCCCACTACCAATTGCAACTAGGCTATCCATATTTGCTTCTTTAGCAAGTATTGCCTTTACACCATTCACAAAGTACTTCGCATGCAGTACAAGGATAACGGTAGTAATCAAACACTGTGCTATAAGATTAAACAAGATTCCTTCATTTGTATATAAGAAATCAGGCATTGAAATATTAAACATATGCCCCATATGTAAATACATTAATATTGTTAATAGGATGACTGATATCCATAAAGTAGTATGGGATTCTTTTTTGGCTTGTACGCTTGTTTGCTTCACAACCATACTTGCATTAAAACCTATCTTTTTTACAGCACTACATATATCTTCATTAGTTATCATCTGCTCATCATAATCTACTAGCATCGTATTTTGTAGTAAATTCACATGTGCAATATAGACCCCTTCTAATTGATTTATCGTTTTATCTAAACGTGACGAACACATCGTACAATGCATTCCTTCTACATTAAATTTTTGTTTCATAACTTCACCTCCGTTTTATAATAACTTGTATTAATGTTTTATACAACGATATTGCTTTAATACATTCATAGAATATTAAGAAGGTATAATTGACAATCAATTAGAATATAGTGTATATTATACATAATGTAATAAATGAAAGGGGCTGTAATAAAAGGTAACTTTTGTTGCAAAAATGAAAGATGATACAAATAACAAACTTAGAAAAGACTTTTTTAATAGGGAAAGAAGTGAAGACGGTATTGAAAGACTTAGATATTACTATACAAGATGGGGAATTTGCTGTAGTAATGGGAGATAGTGGTTGTGGTAAATCAACGTTTTTAAACTGCGTTAGTGGGTTGGAAAAATTCGACAATGGAGAAATTAAAGTTGATAATATTTGTATGAATATTAAGAATCAAAAAGCGATGGAACAACTACGAACAAGTAAGTTTGGATATATATTCCAAGACAATTATATGATTGATAATCTTACGATTATTGAAAATGTGGCAATGCCTAGATACCAATTTGATAAAGATGCATTTACTTATGCGAGAGCATTACTTAAAAAGTTGAATATAGAAGAAATTGCGGACAAGTATCCTTCGCATGTATCTGGAGGAGAAAAACAAAGAGCAGCAATAGCACGTGCATTAATTAATGAACCAATGATTTTATTTGCGGATGAACCAACAGCTTCATTAAATAAAGATGCAGCGAATTCAATCATGCATATATTCAAACAAATGAATGACGAAGGACAAACTATATTAATGGTAACGCATAGCGAACAAATTGCCGCTTATGGTTCTCGTTTACTAACAATAGAAAACCACAAGTTTGAGAAAGATATACCCTTAGATAATGACTATGAATCAAACTTATCTATGATTATGCAACTAAGTGGTGAATAGGATGAAACTAATATTTAAATCACTACATAATAAGAAGCGCACAAGTGCGTGTATTCTAGTCATACTAGTGTTAATGAGTTTGTTTAGTATTCAAAGTGCATCGACTATTACACTGCTACAAGAAACAACGTTAGATAAGATAGATGCTGCAAATTCATACCATACAAGCTATTCGTATCAACTGACTCCATCAATGAATCATGAACATATTTACAATAGCAGCTGGCGTCATGAAGTGTTAGATGAATACATCGCAGAATTAAATGAAGTAAATAATATAGAATTGATTGATACTTACATAAAAGTGCATTCTAGCGCTCTCTTTTATTCAGTGAGTGACAATATAGAAGAAATATCAGGACCTGATGATTTGAACAGTAGTATCGTTAGAGGGTATAGTAATGAAAATGGAATGAATAACTATGAAGTACTGGAAGGTAAACCATTAGATGAGTTATCGGAATACGAATTAGCCATCCCTTATCAATATAATGAAGTATTGAAAGAAAGAGGATTAAATTATAAAGAGTTATTCTTCTATGATGCGACAGGCATAGAACCATATAAAGTAGTAAGTATTTATGATTCACCAAACTATATTGCTGAAGTAGATGCTTCTTTAAATATTCCAGAAAATGATAAAGGACAACAAATATGGAGTTATGCTTCAATTGATAATCATCAAATTTTAGCGAATGAAGAAAGAATGGAAGCTCTTAGTGAAGAGAAAATAAATGGAAATTCACAAGGGTTTAATACTTATTTAATACGACTAAGTGACTATAGTGAATATAATGATTCTTTATTAGGTACATTCTTAGTTGGGACTTATCAAAACAATTCGAGATCTAATATCGAGACTACCTACAGAGAAGTAGAAAGTTTATATTATGAAATGCAAAGTGAAAGTATTGTTATCAAAGTATTTCAATACTTAGTATATACAATGTTACTTGCATTAATTGTTGCCGACTTATTTGTCTTCTATTCATTTATTAAAAGAAAGTTAGAAGAAAATAAAGAACGAATTGGAATTATGCTGATTACCGGTATTCAAAAGAAAAATATAATGTTGGCCTTTTTATCAAGCCATGTATATATATTCTTGGTGGGAATAGGAATCTATGGAGTAATAAATTTCTTCATGTATTATGTATTTAAACTACACCTTAATACCGATATTAATGCATTGTATAATATTAGTCCAAGCGTGCTTGGTGCAACGGCGATAGGAGTCCTTTTATTATTTATTGTGATTTGTATCGTTACGATCATACAAATCCAAGTATTTACTAAAAAAGGATTATTCTTATTAGTAAAAGAAAAAGAATTAAGTTTGAAAAAAACATCAAAAATAAAATTAAACTTTAAATCATTATCTTTATCATATGCACTAAGAGATTTATTCTCTAGTCCATATAAATTGATTAGGATATGTATCGCAATCGTATTCTTGCTACTATCGATATTGATCACCTATACAAGTTATCAGAGTGTATCAAATGTGTATAACGAAGATACCTTAGGAATCACCTTTGATTATATGATTGATCCAATAGATGATAAACAATTAGAAGGAATGGAAGAGTATATTCAAGATATTAGTGCGTTCCAAGTAAAGAATACTACTTCGTATATGGAACGTTTAGAAGACTATGAATACATAAATATATATAAGTATTATAATGTAGCATCTATTTTCTTCTATAATCATATGGATCCTTTCATGTCAGAATTGAATGAAGGTGTCATTGCACAACCTGAAATGTATTGTTATGAAACGGAATGTGATTATACACCAACGAGTGCAAATGCAAGTAATCGTATTATGAGTAATACCAACACAGTATTAAAAGAGGACGTTACAACATCTACAAGTTATAATGACAAAATATTTAAAATGAGTACGAGTATCTATAGTCTATATTATGGTAATTATTCTTTTGAAGTAAATGGAGTTCAAGATAGTTTAATAAATGATGGTTATGTCACATTCGTACCTTCTTATGAAAACTTATATTTTAGTAATGAAAGTCCAAGTTTCATGTTCCAATCATTAGTGAATGTGAATCAAGGAACTGCTGATAAGTTTGAAAGTTACTTAGAAGAGAATGAAATAGAATACGTAGCTTATGATGAATATATCCACTCATTAAATGAGAGTAATAGTAAGGTGAATAAAAATTTATTTACAGTCTTAGTATATGTATTAAGTATGCTATGTCTATTATTGATTATTGTGATTATAGCGAATGTATTAGAAGATGAAAGTTACAAGAAAGTACAATATGAAAGAATGATAAAAATAGGATATACAAGAAGCTTAATTAATAAAGTAAGAGTGAGTAAACCAATCATTACTCTTTGTCTTAGTTTACTGTTATCTATTCTTCTATTTAGTGTAGTACGTATTGTATATTTCTCTTATCTAGAAACATTGCTAGGATTATCTAAATTAGATTTATTTGGCTTAGAAGCAATGGTCGGATACTTAGTATTAAGTATTGTTTTATGTATTGTATTAGTAGTAAGTAATGCATATAAAAAACAATAGTAAGATTTTTTAAAAAATCATTGACACTAGTTATATTTAGAAGTATTATAACTGTGGTAAAAAATCATATAAGTTCATATAATGGATGAGCGTCTCTACAAACTGCCTACAGTTAGCTATGGAATTCCCAAAAGGGAATGCTGTATCATTAGGCAGTTTTTTTAATGGAGGAAAAGAAATGAAAGATGTTATTATAGTTGGAGCAGGCCCATCAGGAATTTTCAGTGCATTAGAGATGGTAAGAAACAATTCAACAAAAAGTATCGTAATCGTTGAAAAAGGAAACAGTGTAGAAAAACGCATATGTCCTAAATCAAAAACAAAAAAATGTGTATTATGTAAACCACATTGTCATATCACTACAGGGTTTAGTGGTGCAGGAGCATTTTCAGATGGGAAACTATCATTAAGTTATGAAGTAGGTGGAGAATTACCAGAATTAATTGGAAATCAATTCACACAAGAAATGATCGAATACACAGACCAAATCTATTTAGACTTTGGTGCAGATGATAAAATTGAAGGAATCAATGTAGAAGCAGAAACAAGAGAAATAAGAAAAAAAGCAATTAATGCGAATCTTAAGTTAGTGGATTGTCCAATTAGACATCTAGGAACAGAGAAAGCGCATGACATCTACTTAGCAATTGAAACATACTTAATTGAAAAAGGGGTAGAAGTATTATTCGCAACGCAATGTGATGATATTATTGTTGAAGATGGAAAATGTATTGGGGTAAAAGTAAGTGATAAAAATAAAGCTTGGGAAATTCATGGAGAACACATCATTGTTTCAAGTGGAAGACGTGGAGCAGATTGGTTATCAGGATTATGTAGAAAACACAATATCGATCATGAACCAGGAACTGTCGATATCGGAGTACGTGTAGAAGTTCGTAACGAAGTAATGGAATCGGTAAACGATATTTTATATGAATCAAAATTAATTGGATACCCAAAACCATTCAAAGATAAAGTAAGAACATTCTGTCAAAATCCAAAAGGATTTGTTTCACAAGAAAACTACGATAATGATTTAGCCCTAGTGAACGGACATTCATACAAAGAACTAAAATCAAAAAATACAAACTTAGCAATACTATGTTCTCATCAATTTGTTGAGCCATTCAATCAACCAATTGAATACGCTAAAAAAGTAGGAGAGTTAACAAACATGTTAGGAAATGGTCAAATCCTAGTACAACGTTTTGGAGACTTAATGGATGGAAAAAGAACTTGGCAAAAAGAATTATATCGTTCAAATTTAACACCAACTTTACAAGATGCAGTAGCTGGAGATATAAGTGCAGCAATGCCATACCGTGCACTTACAAACATTATTCAATTCATTCAAGATGTAGACAAAGTAGTACCAGGGTTTGCAGCGAATGAAACATTATTATATTCACCAGAACTTAAGTTCTATAGTAATAAAGTAAAAATGGATAAAGACTTTAATACAAACATTGAAAATTTATACTGTCTAGGAGATTCAAGTGGATGGACTAGAGGACTAATGATGGCATCTTTAATGGGTGTCTTAATGGGAAGAAGACTTAAATAATAAGCATAAAATAAGACTAAAAAAAGCGGGGACAAATATTGTTCCTGCTTTTTTTTATGTTGCATTAGATATTTTAAATACAGTTACTAATGATAAGTGCAAACATAAGACAATACATAATTAAGAGAAGATAGAATTATAATGATTGTTTTATAATTGGATATACTATCTATGAGGTGTACTATGAACAATAAAATCAAATTATTAATTAGCATATTAATCGCATTAGGAATAGGATTTATTTCAGCTTTATTTACTAAAGACAGCATGGAACTCTATACAAACTTAGAGTTACCACCACTCTCTCCACCGAGTTCTGCGTTTCCTATTGTATGGAATATCTTATATATATTAATGGGACTTTCATCATATATGATATATATGAGTAGAAACAGTTTGCGTACTCCTGCCTTAGGAGCATATTTTTTACAACTAGTATTCAATTCGATATGGACTTTTGTATTCTTTAATTCACAAAAATATTTTCTAGGAATCTTAGTATTAATCATTTTGATTATACTAGTACTCATTATGATTTCTTGCTTCTATCAAATAGATAAGAAGAGTGGTTATCTTCAACTTCCTTATGCCTTATGGTTATTATTTGCTTTATACCTAAATATAGGAATATGGATATTAAATGTATAAGAAGTCTAATTTTAGTTTCTCGATTGACTTTACATGATGAACTCTTTAAAATATAAATATAGTAATTGAGGTAACAAAATGAGAAATTATAGAAAAATTAATGATGATGTATTTTTTATAGGATGTGATGATCATACACTGAATAGGTTTGAAAATATATTTCCTTTAAAAAAAGGAGTTTCTTATAATAGCTATGTCGTACTTGATGAAAAAACAATAGTTTTTGATACAGTAGATTATAGCGTGGGTAGACAATACAAGGAAGCATTAGCAGATATATTAAATGGAAGAACATTAGACTATTTAGTAATTAGTCATATGGAACCTGATCATTGTTCATTGATAAATGAAGTAGTAGCATTGTATCCTAATCTTACGTTAGTAGGAAATGCGAAAACGTTTGTCATGATGGATCAATTTTTCTCTAATTGTGAAGCAAACCGCTTAGTAGTTAAAGAAGGGGACACATTAAGTTGTGGAACACATACATTCACATTTGTGATGGCTCCCTTTGTACATTGGCCAGAAGTAATGGTTACTTATGATAGTCATGATAAAATATTATATTCTGCAGATGCCTTTGGAACATTTAACACATTGGATGGTGCAATGTTTAGTGATGAAACAGATTTTGAAAAAGATTACCTAGATGAAGCAAGAAGATATTATACAAATATCGTTGGGAAGTATGGACCACAAGTACAAGCTCTATTAAAGAAAGCGAGCAATTTAGATATTGAGATGATTGCACCTTTACATGGTTTAGTGTGGAGAAATAATATATCATACTTCATAGAAAAATATCAACTATGGTCAACATATGAAGCAGAATCAAAAGGGGTTTTAATCGTATTTGGTTCAGTGTATGGAAATACGCAAGCAGCAATGAATCAATTAGCATTAACGTTACATGATGAAGGAATACATCAAGTCAAAATGTATGATGTTTCACATACACATGTATCATATCTAATAGCAGAAGTATTTAAATATAGTCATATAGTATTGGCGGCACCTACGTATAATGGAACAATATTTCCAGCAATGGAAACGTTATTAAATGATATGCAAATGTTGAATGTGCAAAATAAGAATGTGGTTATATTTGACAACGGTTCTTGGGGACCAATCGCACACAAGAAAATAGAAACAAAATTAGCAATGATGAAAAATATGAATCTGTTAGTGCCTAGCATCACTTTTAAGTCGGTGTTTAACGATGAGTCAGCGATAAATGAAGTAGTTCAAAAAATTAAAGAAACGTTAGCATAGTTAATATTGAAATAAATGAAGGTATGAGTTCTAAAAAAATTCATACCTTTTTATAATGTTTAAATAGGAAGTTGCAATATAAAAATACCACCATTCATATTGTATTACGAATAGTGATATCGAATTGAACTATCATTTCAATGTGAATACAAATATTATGCATCAATTTCCTTATCTTTATTATACTCCGCTTTATTTTTTGGATGATCAGGATTCGACCAATAAGAATACATATTAAACTTTATAAATAAACCAATACTTATAATCAATATAAGTATATGAATATATAGATCACTTATCAATACAGATACAGAAGCATCATCATTAATAAATTGATAACTATAATACATAATACTAATAATATTATATACAGGAACAACTAATATAAGGTAAGTCCACTTATTTACTACTACCATTTCTACTTTTTTCATTGTGTTATTTCCTCTCTACGTTAATTAATATATGCTTGTACAAGAATCAGATTAGTTAATTGTATGATGTATCATATACCATCGGTTTTTCCTCCTTTTTCTTAGAAAATCTACATTATTTTTTGAAAATTGTTCCAGCTTCTTATCTCTATTATTATTATTATTTTAAGTATACGACTATTTGTAGTAATGTAAAGAGGAATAATAAAAACCTTATATAATTACGTGTAACTATATAAGGTTATATAAATTTTCAATGGTAAGACAATAAGAGAAATGCTTATCAAATTAATTATTATTTATAATAAATTTTTCTATTACTTCAGCAACTCCACCTTCATTATTATCAGCATCACAGATGTAAGTAGCGATTTCTTTTAAAGGAGTAACGGCGTTTTTAACAACACAACCTAAACCCGCTTCTGCAACTAATGCAAAATCGTTGAAGTTATCACCAATTCCAACGGTTTCACTAATGTTGACTCCTAAGTGTTTTGACAGTAATTTTAAACCACCACCTTTAGTAGTACCGAATGAATTGATTTCAATATAACGATTACTAGAGAAAGTGATCGTTAGTTTATTTTCACTAAATGCTTCGATTTCTTTAGCAACACCTTTTAAATAGTCCATATCAGGTTTTTGGAATAATATTTTGTATACTATTTTATCCTTTAATATATCTGTATCTAAGTGATCAACGAAGCTTAGCTTAGTGGGGCCATCTTCACAATGAAATGCGATCGCTCTTTGTTTTTCTTCCTCATCAGTGAAGTAAAGAAATAATTCATCAGGTGTAAACACTTGAACATTAATACCAATTTTACTAGCAAATTCGATTAACTTTTTCACTATGTTAAATTCTACTTGATCACAATGAAGTATATGATCATTCGTGTTATTCACAACAATTGCACCATTTCCTAAAATACTGAATTGATCTTTTGTCTCTATATTTAGGTCTGATAATAATGAACCTAAACAGCCAATTCCTCTTCCACTACAAGGAACCATTTTCACACCCATATCTAATCCCTTTCGAATGGCATCGATATTACGTTTACATATTACATGATCATCATTAAATAATGTTTCATCTAAATCAAAAGCTACTATTTTGTACATATAAAACCTCTTTTTCCTATTAAATTATAGCATAAAAAATAATTGGTATTTCATTAAAATAATCGTTTTTTTAAATAATATTAATGAAAATATATCTTTTTTTTAATAAGGTATGTATAATATACTTAAACAATAAAATGAGGAGAACATAAATGGATTCTACAATGAAAATTTTAATCGCTATGATAGTGTTAACTATCGTGATAGCAGTAATCATGTTTATATTAAAAAAAGTATACTTTAAGAAAATTATAACTTGCTTAGGTACTGGAGAGTATGAAGAATTTTATGAATTAGTGAATAAAAGAATTGTGAAAGCGTTATTCGCAAGATTTAATCTTGAATACTTTAAGCTGAATGCAATTGTAATTGAAGGAAATAAAAGAAAAATTAATGATCAGTTTGATATGTTATTAGATATGAAAATAACAAAAGCACAACGTGAAGAAGTTACGATGAAAGCATTCAACTACTATGTAGGAATGGAAAATCGTAGTCGTTGTAAAAAACTATTAGATTCAATAAGCACATTTAATAATGTAAGAATGCTTGAAGAAGCAACAATTACATATGATGTGTTTGTTCAAAAGAAATCAAATCACATTGATGAATTACTAGAGAGAATGGAAAGTATGCCAGAACCAAATCGTGCAATTTATGAATATTTAGTATCTGTACAATACGCAAATAAAGGTGATGAAGAAAAAGCTAAAGAATATGAAGAATTAAGTAAAAAACATATGGATATGCCAATCCAAAAATAAGCAATGAAAATTGCTTTTTTAATATATAGGAGGTTTAATTATGTTTAGAATAGGACAATCAACGGATATACATCAGTTTTGTGATGGAGACTTCATCACACTAGGTGGAGTTAAGATCGCGCATACAAAAGGAATATTAGCGCATAGTGATGGAGATGCACTTTGCCACGCCATTGCAGAAGCTTTATTAGGAGCACTTGCTTTGGGTGATTTAGGTACTCATTTTCCAGATACAGATGATACGTATAAAGGGTATTCAAGTATCCAAATATTAAAAGAAGTATATTCTAAAATACAAGACCAAGGCTATGAAGTAGTAAATATCGATAGCTTAGTGTTAATCGAACGCCCTAAGATGGCACCACATATTGAAATGATGGCTAAAAACATTAGTGAAGCACTATGTTGTGCATGTAATCAGGTAAGTGTAAAAGCTACAAGAGGCGAAAAGATTGGTTTTATTGGTAGAGAAGAGGGCGTTGTTGCTCAATGTGTTTGTTTATTAAAGAAAATTTAAAAAAGTATCAAGTTTATATATGAAAAAATGCTATAATGACTAGGCGAAGAATGGAGAAATAATATGAACAAAGTAAGAGTAAGATATGCACCAAGTCCAACAGGACATTTACATATTGGAGGAGCAAGAACAGCGCTATTTAATTATCTGTTTGCGAAACACCATAATGGAGATTTTATTGTAAGAATAGAAGATACGGATATAGAACGTAATATTGCAGGTGGAGAACAAGAACAACTAGATGGATTAGCTTGGTTACAAATGATTCCTGATGAATCACCAATCAACCCAAATCCAGAATGTGGACCTTATCGTCAAATGGAAGCGTTAGATATTTATAATAAGGTAGTTGCAGAGTTACTTGAAAAAGGACATGCCTACAAATGTTTTTGTACTTCAGATGAATTAGCAACTGAAAAAGAAAGACAAGAAGCATTAGGATATGCGCCAAAGTATAACCGTAAATGTAGTGAATTAACAGCACAAGAAGTAGCTGAAAAAGAAGCTGCTGGAACTCCTTTTGTAGTTCGTGTAAAAGTGCCTGAAAATGTAGTATACGAATTTGAAGATATGATTCGTGGAGATGTAAGTTTTGAATCAAAAGATGTAGGAGATTGGGTTATTATAAAAAGTAATGGTATCCCTACGTATAACTTTGCAGTTGTGGTAGATGATTACCGTATGAAAATCTCTCACGTATTTAGAGGAGAAGAACATTTATCAAATACACCTAAACAATTAATGATTTATCAAATGATGGAATGGGATGCACCAATTTTTGGGCACATGACATTAATCGTAAATGAAGCTAGAAAAAAATTAAGTAAAAGAGATGAAAGCATTATGCAATTCGTTTCTCAATATAAAGAAGAAGGATACTTGCCAGAAGCAATGTTTAACTTCTTATCATTACTTGGATGGTCACCAGTTGGTGAAGAAGAAGTGTTCTCTCATGATACATTAGTTGAAATATTTGATGAAAATAGATTATCTAAGTCACCAAGTATGTTTGATAAAAACAAATTAATTTGGGTAAATAATACGTATGTGAAAGCAACGTCATTAGAAAATGTGATTGCACTTGCAAAACCATTTTTGTTAGAAGCATATGACTGTAGTAATAGAAGTGATGAATGGATAGAAAAAGTAATTGCTTTATACCATGATCAAATGTCTTATGGAAAAGAAATCGTGGAATTAACTTCACTATTCTTTAAAGAAGATTTCACTTTAGATGAAGCTGGACAAGAAGTAATGGCTTGGGAAACAACTCCTGTAGTAGCTAGTGCATTTAAACAAAAATTAAGTGAAGTTGAAGAGTGGAGCGTTGAAAATATTAAAGCTGCATTTAAAGCAACTCAAAAAGAAACAGGAATCAAAGGAAAACCATTATTCATGGGATTACGTGTCGCTATTACAGCACAAGAACACGGACCTGATTTAATGAGTACGATAGAAGTATTAGGAAAAGACGTAGTAATTAATAGACTATAAAAAAAAGACCGCAAGGTCTTTTTTATTTATAGTTAACTACAATGTCTAATAATTCATATACATCGACTACGCTTGTATCGGCTCTTGATTGATCGATACTAAAACGATTGTCTTTTCTAGCAACAGTGTAAGCACCAGCAGCTTTGGCAGCATTGATTCCAGAGAACGAGTCTTCTAATACAATGCATTCATCAGCACTAATACCTAGTTGACTCATTACTGTTAAATATACTTCAGGATTCGGTTTGTTGATTTCACAATCCATTCCTGAATGGAATGTATCCACAAATTCAATGAATCCAGTTTCATTTAAAGCAAGCGATATTTCTTTATTAGCACTTGCAGAAGCAACTCCAATTAAATATCCTTTTTCTTTTAAAGCTTTCAATAGCTCCATCATATTTTTCGTTGCGATATCTTTATAATTTAAAGGTTCTTTATCCATGTAGTCATAACTTATTTTTAATAAGTCTTCTCCAGAATAAAATCCTTTTCCTATGCGCTCAAGAACTTCAGCAGAATGATTCCAGCTAACACCGACTAGTTGATAAAACTCTTCTGTTACAAAAGGAATTTGAAGTGATACAAACACTTCCTCAAATTTTCTTATGTATTCTAACTCGGTTTCTACTAATACTCCATCCATATCAAAGATAACTGCTTTTATCATAAAAACTCCCTCTTATTTTCCCCATTTAAATAAAGTATAACATACTCTATCTTGCTAGAGAAACAAAAATTAAATTTTAGATTCTGCATCATCTATTGATAAATAACCATATTCTTTAGCACAAGAATCACGATTGTTTAATACAAAATTAATCTTGTTGTGAACCATATGAATTATCATTTTGGCATAACTAGCTAAGGTGTTCGGTGAATATGTGTATAATTCTCCACGTAAATAAGTTTCATAAGAAGTATTGTTTTCATTGTCATCACTTGCATTAACATCTCTAGAAATAGAAGCAAATTTAGGATACTTTTGATTACATTCCTTCAACATTTCCAAATGAATAGCTACTAATTCATCAACAATAAGTTTTGTTTTATCATCAATGGCAGGTATCTGATCTTTAATTTCGTTATAGTGAATCGGATCATTAGACTCCATCATATATGCATATTTCAACGTAATTGGATTTAAATGAATTGCTTCATAACGAATTAAATCATCTAAATAAGATTGAAGTGTTTGTTCATCAAAGTTTAAAAATTGTGCTTTTCTATGTATGTAGAAGGTTGGATAATTATCTTGACAATTGGCTCTACCTCCAATATTGTTTACCTTATCAAAAAAGTCCCATTCTCTTTTTATTATATTTTCTATCATTTTTTAGCCCTCCATGATATGCATACGTTGTATGCTTTTATCTTTAATTAATTTCATTATTCCATTCACATGTTCTTGTAGAAAAGCATCGTGTTGTGTCGTCAAATTTTGGTGTTGTAGTTCTTTCACAATGCGTATACAGATGTTTTCTATCACTTCGATTTTATCTTCATTCTCTATGATTAAGAGTGATTGAATATCACTTGCTAGTTCATGTAATATAGGTAGACGTCTTAGTCCTTGATAACTCCATTTATAAAATGGTTGATACACCTTATTTAGTAAGTAGATACAAGATATGGTTTCTTTCATGAACTCAGTGAGTGCAAAGTTAGCAGCTACAAGATCATTTCGTGCTAAGCATCGTGCATAATTGTATTGTCCTGATTGTGCCATTTTCGCAATGGATTTCACTAGTTTTTTTAAGCGTACATCACTGGGATAATACTGCAATGTTTTACGAACCTTGGTAAGCATTCCTTCATGGTCAAGCCATAATTCACCATTGGTTAGTGCTAATACGTTTGATTCATCGAATGAAAACCAATTGATAGTACTTAAGTCTAAAGTACCAATCATTGAGTATACATAGTCTTCGATACATAAGACCCCCACTCTGCCATGTCCTTGTTCACTAGTAATTCTTGTATACCCCTGATAAGTAGTAGGTAATTGATCGTAGGCGGCTTGTAGTTGCTTGTGATGAACATCATAGATTACTTTAGGTAAGAAGATACAAAAACTTGGACCAAAATCATGATCTCTAGATAATTCATCATCAAAACCTAAACATTCAGAACCGAAGCCAATTAAACCAATTGCCATATGTTCAAGAAGAGAAGGGAAGTTATTCTCCAGCATAGGTCTAGCAAACTCTTGATAGTAGTCAAAACAAAGTTGCATTCCAAAGCCTCTGTTGTTTAGATGAGTCTTAATGAATTCATAGTTTGATTTAACACTCTCATAGTCTGCATTTTTTCCGTACTTCTTCTGAATGTTGTTCATGACATCTTCATAGATACGAAGTGAGTTTGTGTAGTCTTTTTGAATATAGTAGCTTTGAGCAAGACTTGCTAAAGCTGCATTATAATGAGGAGAAGTAGGATCATATTGAATAAACAATTCAATCGCACCTTCCAACATTAGGACACCTTCATCTAAATTATTCATACTGAAATATACTTGAGCTATATTTGTTTTGGTTATAGCTATGTAGGTTTGGTTTGTATTTGATTCAAGTAATAACGATAACGCTTTAGTAGCATACTCCAAAGCAGTATCTAAGTCATTTAATTCATGTAGAGCTAAACTCATGTTATTGTATAAAGCAATATATCGTTCATCTTGTTCATCAAGTGTATGATTATAAATGTGCATGCATTTTATAAATAAGTCATAAGCTTCTTGATTATGTTTTTGAGCACGATACAATGTAGCAATATTTAAATACGTAGTCGCTGCAATGATCGTGTCTTCCATCTTCATATTATTCAATAATTGTAATGCATTTTTAGCCATTTTATTTCCTAAGTCAAACATGGCATGCACTCGATAATATCCAAGCAATTCACTTAAGATACCAAGTACTAGTAAATCATCTTTTTGGATCATTGCTTGTTCAAAACAATCCAATAAATACGTATAGGCTTCTTCAAGTTTATTTTCTCTATATAGTAAATCTATTTTGTTTCTTATTTGTTCCATAGTTACCTCTATAAATAGTGTATAAAAGATAGGCAATAAATGCAATGGTAATGCTTATAAAAATTAACTTCTTGTATTGATACATTCTTTCTAGTAAACTAAAGAGGTTTAGTGAGGTAATCTTTATGAATCAAAACAAAATGGGTACTATGCCCATCAATAAATTAGTATTAAATATGTCTATTCCAATTATGATTTCAATGCTTATCCAAGCGTTGTATAATATCGTAGATAGTATGTATGTAGCTCAAATTAATGAGGATGCATTAACGGCACTATCTTTAGTGTTTCCTATTCAAAATCTAATGATTGCTGTTGCAGCAGGAACAGCGGTTGGAATGAATGCTTTATTATCTAGAAGTTTAGGGGAAAGAAATTATACAAAGGCAAACTCAATCGCGATGCACGGGATAGTATTGGCAATAGGTTCAAGTCTATTGTTTGTTGTATTCGCATTATTCTTCTCTTCATTTTATTTTGAAGTACAAGGAATCGAAGGAAGAGTATATGAATACGGAATGGATTATGTAGGGGTTTGTTGTATATTCTCTATGGGTATCTTTATACAAATTACTTTTGAGCGTCTATTACAAGCAACGGGTAGATCTATGATTAGTATGGTTACTCAAGCAACAGGAGCTATTATTAATATTGTATTAGATCCTATTTTAATTTTTGGATTGTTTGGAATGCCAATGATGGGAGTTAAAGGTGCTGCCATTGCTACGGTGATTGGTCAATTATGTGCATGTCTATGTGCCTATTACTTTAATACTAAATATAATAAAGAAATAATATTGTCATTGAAACAGTTCAAGATAAATACAACCTACATAAAAGAAATATATATAATTGGAGTACCTAGTATCATTATGGGAAGTATCTCAAGTGTAATGACGTTTGGGATGAATCAAATTTTATTGGGGTTCTCACACACAGCCACTGCATTTTTTGGAATCTATATTAAACTACAAAGCTTTGCCTATATGCCAGTATTTGGATTAAACAATGCCATTGTACCTATTATCGCATTTAACTATGGAGCTAAACAAAAGCAACGTATCTTTGCTGCAATTAAAGTAGGAATCTTCTATGCATGTTGCATCCTTGTATTTAGTTTTGGATTATTCCAATTGTTTCCTCAATTCGCACTAGAAATATTTAACGCTTCTGATGAAATGATGGTTATTGGTATTCCCGCATTACGTATTATAAGTTTCCATTTCTTATTCGCAGGAGTGAGTATGATTTTAGGAAGTGCTTTCCAAGCATTAGGCCATAGTTTTAGTGCCATGGTCATCTCACTACTTAGACAATTAGTCGTATTGTTACCAGTTGCTTACTGCTTCTCTTTAATGGGAGATATCAATTTAGTTTGGTATTCGTATCTAATTGCAGAAGTGGTGTGTCTAGTATTAACTATTATTTGTATGGAATACTTTGTGAAGAAACAATTTAATTCAATTGAAGCATAAAAAAACAAAACTACGCGTTTTGTTTTTTTTATGTGTTATAGAATATCTACTCTATTACTATATTTCTCAATATAAGCCTTGTTAATTTCATCTCCACGATCTAAGTTTCCACTTACCCAAATAGGAGGATTGATTCCACTAGCTGCTAACGAGTCAATAACATCACCAATAATACCTACTAATAAACTCATTGATACAACTGTTGATGTCGAACAAAATTTTTCACTTACGGCATCGTTGGATAATACTGAATCACCCTTAAGACCACAAATATCAATTACAATGTCACTAAAATCTTTTAATAGTTTGCCACTACTATGTCTAGAAGTAACATTGTTTGAATACTCAAGAGAAGTTAAGCAGATTACTTTCATGCCCATCTCTTTCGCAGCAATAGCCATATCTATAACAGCTGCATTACGTCCAGATACTGATACAATTAACATCACATCTTGAGGTTGAGGATTCATAGAAGCAAGCACACCGTGTGCAACGCCTTCTTGTCGTTCCATAATTTGAGATAATTTTACTTTTGGATAAATATTATACTGGGTAATCATAATCGCATTGATAGGAACTAACCCACCGGTACGAAAACATAACTCCTCTCCAAACATTTGAGAATGTCCACACCCAAAGACATGAACAACACCATCTTTTAAGATAGAGCGTGCGATTACTTCACTCGCTTCTTTTAATATGTCTTCTTGTTTTAATGCTTCATGCAATTGACTTTGCATAATTTCACTGAATTCGATTACTCTAGATTTTTTCATAGGTACCTCTTTTTCTTTTATTATAAAATAATAAAGGTAGAAAACAATAGGATAGGAACAAATAGAATGGAGTTTCAAAAAAAGGAAAGAAACTATAAATAATAGTTTCTTGTTGAAAGTACTTTCAGTATAATAGAAGGTACAACAAGATAAGAGAGAGGTACTTATGCCAGAAAATAACATACGCTTAGTAATGAAAAATAAATATCAAACATTCACAAACACGGAACGAATAATTGCAGATTATTTCATGCAAAATAAGGAAGAAAATGATTTTTCCATTAAAGTAATCAAAGATAAGTTATTTGTATCAGAAGCCTCTCTTTCAAGGTTCGCCCAAAAGTGTGGATATCACGGATATCGAGAATTCATCTATCTTTATGAAGAGAACTTACGACTAAGAGATGGAAGATTCTCTAATGAGATTAGCCTTGTATTAGATGCCTACACTCAAATATTAAGTCAAATAAAGGACTTGGTAGATGTGAAACAAATAGATAGAATTGTGGAGCACATTAAATCATCTAAGCATATCTTAGTAATTGGAATGGGAAGTGCTGGCTTAGCAGCAAAAGAAATGAAGATAAAGTTTATGAAGCATTCCATCCTGTTAGAAGCAATTAATCAAAGTGATGATATGATTCTACAAGCTTCCTTATTAGATAAAGACAGTTTATTAATAGCCATTACATTAAGTGGGGTAAAATCATCTGTGATAGAATCACTAGTCCAAGCCTCTAAACTAGGTGCAAAGACAATACTTATTACAGGGAATGCACTAGAAACATATAGCTATTGTGAAGAGGTAGTGAAGGTCCCATTATTAGCTTATGGAGATTGTATTACGACTCAAATTCCAGTGTTAATGACACTAGATATGATCTATCAAACATATTGTGCTTCGCTACAACAATGACAGTACATTAATAGGATATGAATAATAATAATTATGGTATAATAAGAAAAGTGAGGTAGTAACTATGAGTGGAAAATTTATTACGTTTGAAGGATGTGATGGTTGTGGAAAAACAACGATTGCGAAAAAAATATACGAACAATTATTGAGTGAAGGATATGATGTCCTAATGACTAGAGAACCTGGTGGAATACGTATTTCCGAGGAAATACGTAGTATTATATTGAATCCAGAATACACTGAAATGGATGCTCGTTGTGAAGCATTATTATATGCAGCAGCAAGAAGACAACATCTAGTCCAAAAGGTATTGCCTGCATTAGAACGTGGGTGCATTGTATTGTGCGATCGTTTTATTGATTCATCACTTGCATATCAAGGACATGCAAGATGGCTAGGAATTGATGAAATATATGAATTGAATCAATTCGCAATTGATTCACATATGCCTGATGCAACCATTTATCTTGATGTAGATTTAGAAGTAGGATTATCTAGAGTAAACACACGAGGTGGTTTAGATCGCATGGACGCTCAAGGTAGTGAATTCCATGCACTAGTTGCCCAAGGGTATGAACAAGTAAAACAAAGATATAAAGAAAGAATTCATGTGATAGATGCGAATCAAAGCGTTGATCAAGTATATGAAGATACGTATCATTTAATATTATCGTTGGTGAAATAAGATGATTAAACAAGAACTTTTCCAACACCAAAAAGTAGTTTATCAAGTACTTGAAAATGCATTGAACAAACAAACATTAGGACATGCCTATTTATTTGTTGGAGAAAAAGGAACACCGACCAAAGAGTGTGCCTATTTATTAATTCAAAGTTTACTATGTGAACATGCGAATCCATTCGCATGTGAAGTATGTGCAGATTGCGAAAGAGTCATGCATCAAAACTATTCAGATATGATTTATATAGATGGAAATGACAAGAGTATAAAAAAAGAAGATATACTACATATTCAACATCAGTTCAATCAAACAAACCTAGAGAAAAAAGGAAAAAAAGTATATATTTTAGATGGAGTAGAGAATGCAACAATTACGGCATTAAATGCCTTATTGAAGTTTTTGGAAGAACCTCAAAATGATACAATCGCAATTCTAATTGCGAGCTCTAAAGAGAGAGTCATTGAAACAATAAGTTCAAGATGTCAAATCATACAATTTCATCAGCATGATACAAAAGAATTATATGATGAAATAAAAGACGATTATGATTTATTAAATGCCTATTTATTATCAAAGTTATGTTCAAATAAAGAACAAGTAAAAAATTTATACGAGGAAGAAGAATTTCAACACGCATGTATTGTGTTTGAAACCTTTCTAGAGAAAATAAAAATAAGTAAAGCATTGGCAGGCGTATACCTACAAAACGAAGGATTTAAAAAGAGTAAAAAAGACGAAAAGAAAATCTTTAAATATTTTTTATTCATGTTAGAAAGTGCATTGCGAGATAGTTATCGAATGGATAATAATAAATTAACTCATATATGGGGTAAAAATGCTCAATTCATGGTACAATTGAACCGTGAAAAATTACTACAAAACGTGGTAGAATGTAAAGATAAAATAATACGTTCAGTTAATATATTGTTATTAGTTGATCAATTTATATATTTATGGGAGGACTAAATGGAAAAGATTTATACATATGTAGCATATGTTCATTTTAAAGATACAAGAGCGTACTCTTTTAAAAGTGAATCAAATGACTACCGTATTGGAGATAAAGTAATAGTTGAAACAATTAGAGGAAATGAATTAGGTAGTATCGCTAAAGAAGGTATTCCAATGGATGAATACAATAAAGATATGCCATTAAAACCATTACTTCGTAGAGCTAGTAAAGAAGAACTAGCAAAATACATGGAAAATTTTGAAAAAGCAAAAGAAGCACTAGTACTTTGTGCAGAAGAAATTCGTAAACTAAAATTAGATATGAATTTAATAGAAGCTGAATATACACTAGATCGTAGTAAATTGATTTTTACTTATGCAGCAGAAGATCGTGTTGATTTTAGAGAACTTTTAAAATGCTTAGCAAGTGACTTTCACTGTAGAATAGAATTAAAACAAGTAGGAACTAGAATCAAGGCTAAAATGGTCGGTGGACTAGGGCAATGCGGTAGAGAGTTATGCTGTTCTAAGTTTATGAATGACTTTGAAATGGTGTCTATTAATATGGCTAAAAACCAATTATTAGCATTGAATATTCAAAAGTTATCAGGACAATGTGGTAAACTAAAATGTTGTTTAAAATTTGAAGATGAACAATACAAAGAATTACGTAAAGGACTTCCTAAACTAAATTCAAAAGTTGTCTATGAAGGAAAAACATACCGTTTATCAAGTATGAACGTAATTGTAAGACAAGCAAAAATAGAAAATAGAGAAGATGTTAAGTTTTTAAGTTTTGATGAACTATGGCCTGAATTAGAGAATAAAGATTAATGAAGTGTCAAAAAAGTTTTGATAATGAAGGAGCTAAACTTTACGTAGTTGCTACTCCCATTGGAAATTTAAGTGAACTAACACCGAGAGCCATAGAAGTGTTAGGGAGTGTAGATATCATTGCAGCAGAAGATACTAGAAATACAATGAAACTATTACATCATTTTGATATTAAAACGAGAGTAATAGCGCATCATATGCACAATGAAAAAGAGAGTGCAAAAGGATTGTTGAAGATGTTACAAGAAGGATTAAGTATTGCTTTAGTAAGTGATGCAGGGTATCCCTTGTTAAGTGATCCTGGACAATATGTAGTGAAAGAAGTATTAGCAGAAGGATTCCCAATTGTTCCAATCAGTGGAAGTAATGCAGCGATTAACGCACTAGTAGCTAGTGGGATTGTTGCACAACCATATTTATTTTACGGATTCTTAGGAAATTCGGAAAAAGAGCGAGTACATTCATTACATGAATTAAAAGATCTGCCTTATACATTTATTTTATATGAAGCACCACACCGCATTGAAAAAATGTTGCAAAGCTGCTTAGATGTATTAGGAAATCGTGAAATATGTTTAGCAAGAGAACTTACTAAGAAACATGAAGAATTTATTCGTGGAAATATTGCAGAAGTAATGAGTGTTGCGGGTAGTTTACGTGGAGAAATGGTAATTGTAGTAGAAGGAAGTAACAAAGAAAAAGAAGTAGTTGAAGTAGGAGCACTTACGGGACTAGTAGATACGTATAGTGCAGATGGTATGACAACAAAAGAAGCAATAAAGAAAATTGCTAAAGAATACGGTATTTCTAAAAATGAATTATATAAGGAATACCACGGATTAAATTAGTAAGTGAAAAGAACGATGCGTCGTTCTTTTTTTAGTTGATTAAGTCGTATATTCGTACAACTTACCTAGTAAAACAGTAAAAAAAAACTTTTTTTTAAAAATTGTATAAAAATATTAAAAAAAACCGTACATTTTTTAATAAATCAATTTTTTTATTATATAATTAAGAAAATAAAAAAGGAGATCAAATTTATGGAATATGAATTATTACTGGAATGCTATCGAAAGAAATTAAACCTTACGTATAAATCAATTTGTGTTGATCCTAAAAACGATAGTAGAATATGTACTGTCAAGACGTACCATCGCCTTGTCAATGGAGATTTTGTTAGAGGTAGGCAGGCAATCATCTCTAATTTATTTAAAAGAATAGATAGACCAATAGCAGAAGAATTCGATGTGGATTATACAGTGTTGAGTAAACTTATGGAATATGGAATAATAGAATCTATACTTGATGAAGTTGATAAATTGTTAACTATATTGGAACCATACAAAGAAAATGCACTATATGATTTTAGATATCAAGGGGTTAAAGTAATTGATGATTATTATAGAAATAAAAAGCATCCAGAAGAACAAGAAGTAAACGACTTTTTTTGTATGGAAGAATGTATGGAAGTAGAATTGTTTTCCTTACTCATCGTTATATTTGGTTATAAGTTTAATATTGATGGATTTTCTTCTGAATTTGATATTAATAAGATAAGATATTATGAGCCCAAACATTTAATAGTTCAAATTAATAGTTTTATTTTCGCTCTCAATCTCTACAATAATGCCTGTGCTTTCTCACTCTCAGCAGACATTGAAGAAAGAATTAAAGAGGATAATGTAATCGCTAAAGTAGGTTATTATCCCCATATTATAGAGTTATGCAAGAAAATGGGAAAAAATTACCAAGATTACTATTATGAATTGTATAAATTATTAATTGAAGAGGATAGCGTGGTACCTCAATTTAAAAAAAATAGCGCATTAGCTAACTTAGCAATTAATGAAATCGTTTCTAAAGAATATGAAAAAGCGCTAGATTTACTTGATCAAATGAAAAATGTTGCGCAATCAAGAATGGTACAAGTTGAAATATATTCGATTTTTTGTAGCCTACATTTAGGGAAGAAAATTGATGAAAATTATCTTAATCTAGATATAACAATGATTCCTAATAAAATTAATATTTTATTATATACATATTTCAAAAACTATGAACTTGATGCTAAAGATAAAAATAAAGTTTTACTTACAATTATAAGAGACCATTTGACTCGAAGTGATTATTTATATATGTTTATCATTGAAGAGGAGATCAAAAAAAATTGCAAAGAAATGGGTGGATATAAGAATTTTTATGAATTTCATGAATTGAAAGGGAAGAATTTGTAGTTTTTTAATGAGTTAAATGGTCTTTTTCAAATAAAAAGGCATGTTCTCTCGATATGCTTTTTTATATAAAAAATGGTGATATAATTAAATTAAGAAAAGAGGGGTTATGATGAAAAAAAATAAAAAGTTTACATTTTTAGGACTACTATTAGTAGGAATTTTAATTATTCCTAGCATTTGTCCATTATCTGATGTGTTTGGAGTACACACTACTGATACATGTAGTGAAATTCATGAAGTAGAGGCAGTAGCAGGTGGACCTGGTGGATCTTGGTTCGACTAAACTGAGTCTTACTTAATTCACCAAAGTATTATAAAAGACTCCAAGCAAATCTTTGCTTGGAGTCTTTTTATGTCTAAAAGCCTCTGTTTTTGAATAGTGTAATATTTCTACCTCATAGATAGGATCATTAATTTTCACATTTGCACTTGTGCATATAACTAAACCTAGTATAATAATTAAAGTATTAATAAAGGGGTATTAAAGACATATGAATAAAAAAAATGGTTTCGTTAGATTAGGATGTGTTATTATCGCATCATTGATTATGGCAATTAACATGAATAGTTTTGTAGCTGCAGGAGGCTTAATTCCGGGTGGGTTTAATGGACTTAGTGTATTAATACAAAGAGTTGCAAGTACCTTCTTTGATTTTGAAATTCCATTCTCTGTCATTAACTTGTCACTGAATGCAATACCTGCATATATAGGGTTTAAAATGATTGGTAAAAAATTTACTATATACTCAATCATTATGATAATTCTAACGTCAGTTTTAGTGGATTTTTTACCAGTATATAAAATTACGGAAGATGTGTTATTGATATGTATCTTCGGAGGTATTATTAATGGTATAGCAATCTCTATTGCGTTACATGGAGGAGCAAGTAGTGGTGGTACAGACTTTATTGCCATGGCAATTTCTCAAAAAACAAATACATCAGCATGGAATTACATGCTATTTATAAATGCGATACTTATCTTAATTGGTGGTACATTATTTGGTTGGGATAAAGCACTATATTCAATTATTTTCCAATATTGTAGTACGCAGTTAGTAGATACATTGCACAATCAATACAAAAAACTGACTGTATTTATAGTGAGTAAAAAACCAGATGAATTAATGGCTGCTGTGATGGAGTCTACGCATCATGGATTTACTTGTTTAGAAGGGTATGGAGGATATTCAAAAAATCCAAAAACCTTACTGTATACGGTAATTGGAGAAAGTGAATTTAAAGAAGTAAGAAAAATTACTCGTAAAATTGATCCTGATGCATTTATTAATGTAACAAAAACAGCAATGATAGAAGGAAGATTTTATAAGCCACCTATTGAATAACACCTCGATTTAGGTGTTATTTTTTATATAACTTGGGTATGAAGATAAGAAATACCCCATACTGTGATTGCATTAATGATTGGATGCAAACTTTTACCTAAAGGAGATAATGAATATTCAACCTTTGGAGGTGCTTGTGCAAATACTTCACGAACTACTAAATTACATCTTTCCATTTCTCTCAATTTTGAAGTTAATACTTTTTGAGAAATAGAACCGATACAAGTTTGTAACTCTCCAAAACGCTTGGGGCCCTTCAATAATTCCTTGATGATTAATATTTTCCACTTATCACCAATTAAAGTTAAGGTAATTTCAGTTGGACAAGCAGCTGGATTGTTATTCATAAGGTCACCTAATTTGATACTTTCTATAAGTAAGTATAGCATAGATACTATACTTAGGATATATTATAGAAAATGTGAATATTATGAAGGTGAAAATGCTGTGAAAACTATAATTTTTTTTACATTGAAAAGAAAAAAAATAACTAATTTACATAATTTTTATGTTGAAAAATATGCTAGAGTATACGATAATTAGAGAACATGAAAATATACAGGGAGAAATAAAATGATAACTAAACTTAAAAAAAGAGATGGTAGGGAAATTCATTTTGCGCCAGAAAAAATAACACGTGCAATTTACTTGGCAGCATCTGCTGTTGCGAAGAAAAATAATAAGGTTGCAGATTATGATGAAGCTGAATACCTAACAGATCGTATCGTATCACGCCTAACACGTACTTATAAAAATGAAGTACCAGATGTAGAGGATGTACAAGATATAGTAGTTAAAGTATTAATTGAAACAGGACATGCTCAAACAGCAGAAAAATATATTTTATATCGTGCAGAAAGAAGTCGTGTACGTAATTTAAAAACTAGATTAATGGAATCAATTAAAGAAATTACGTTTGCGGATGCAAAAGACTCTGACATGAAACGTGATAATGCCAATATAGATGGTAATACAGCGATGGGAACAATGCTTCAATATGGAAGTGCCGTATCGAAAGAGTTCTGTATTTCAGAAGTAATGAATCCTAAATTTTCAGCAATGCATGAAAAAGGAGATATTCATATTCACGATATGGACTTCATGAACATGGGGACACTAACTTGTTGCCAAATAGATTTAGAAAAATTATTTAAAGGTGGATTTTCTACAGGGCATGGATTCCTTAGAGAACCTCAAGATATATCGAGTTATGCAGCATTAGCAGCAATTGCTATTCAAAGTAATCAAAATGATCAACATGGTGGACAAAGTATTCCAGCCTTTGATTATTACTTAGCACCTGGAGTTGCGAAAACATTTGCTAAACTATTTTATTCAAATGCATGCAAAGGATTAAAATTATTAGCTAATTTTGATTATGATAAAAAATCACTTGTGGAAAAATTAAAAGTGCACACAGACTTAACACCGACGTTGGATTTAAGTGATACATACAAAACTAAATTTATGGAAGCTATCGTTAGTGAATATAATGTAACTTCTGCAATAGCTTACAGTATTTGTGAATTCGCATTAGATGAAGCAATTAAAGAAACAGATAAAAAAACATATCAAGCAATGGAAGGGTTTATTCATAATCTAAATACAATGCATTCAAGAGCGGGAGCACAAGTACCTTTTTCTAGTATTAACTTTGGTACTGATGTAAGTTGTGAAGGTAGAATGTTAAGTAAAAACCTGTTACTTGCACAAGAAGCAGGATTAGGAAATGGAGAAACACCAATCTTTCCAATTCTAATCTTTAAAGTAAAAGAAGGTGTGAACTATAATCCAGAAGATATTAGTTATGATCTATTTGAATTGAGTTGTAGAGTAAGTGCAAAACGTTTATTCCCTAACTTTGTATTCGTAGATGCACCATTTAACTTACAATATTATGATCCAAAAGACTATACAACAGAAATTGCAACGATGGGTTGTAGAACTCGCGTAATTGGAAACGTTTGTGGAAAAGAAACACCAGTGAGTAGAGGGAATATCTCTTTTAGCACAATTAACTTAGTTCGTTTAGGAATTAAACACGGAATTGTAGGAACTAAAAAAGCATTTGATAAAGAAGGATTCTTCGATGAATTGAATGAAGACTTACAAATTGTTTGCGATCAATTATTAGAAAGATATCAACTACAAATTAGTAAAAAAGTGAAAAACTTCCCATTCTTAATGGGGCAAGGAATTTGGCTTTCAAGTGAAAATTTAGGTTCAGATGATTCATTGGAAGAAGTAGTAAAACAAGGAACATTATCATTAGGATTCATTGGTTTAGCAGAATGTTTAAAAGCATTGATTGGACAACATCATGGAGAAAGTGCAGATGCACAAAAACTTGGGTTGGAAATCATTGGATTTATGCGTACCTTCTTAGATGAAAAAATGGATGAAACAAAATTGAACTTCTCTTTATTGGCAACGCCAGCTGAAGGATTGTCAGGAAGATTTACAAGAATTGATAAAAAACAATATGGAATAATTGAAGGAGTAACAGATCGTGATTACTATACCAACTCTAATCATGTACCTGTGTACCATACAATAAATGCATTTGATAAGATTCAAATTGAAGCTCCTTATCATGCGCTTACGAATGCTGGACATATTTCTTATGTAGAATTAGATGGAAACCCATCGAATAACTTAGAAGGATTTATGGCAGTTGTACGTTGTATGAAAGAAAGCGGAATTGGTTATGGAAGTATTAACCACCCACTTGATAGAGACCCAGTATGTGGCTATGTAGGGGTAATTGATGGTGATGTATGTCCAAGTTGTGGAAGAGATGAAAACGATGGACTACGTAAATTTGAAAGAATTAGAAGAATTACTGGATATTTAGTAGGAACACTAGATCGCTTCAATGATGGAAAAGCAGCTGAGGAAAGACAACGTGTTAAACACTCAACCAAATAAAATTAGATTATCAGCACCACTACAATTAGATAGTATTGTAGATGGTGTTGGATTCCGTTGTGTTCTATGGACACAAGGGTGTACCCACCACTGTGTAGGTTGCCATAATCCTCAAACTCATGATTTACATGCAGGGTATGAAGAATGTGTGGAAAATATAATAACGCAAATTCAGGGTACAAATATCCAAACCGGACTCACATTATCTGGTGGAGAACCTTTTCTACAAGCAAAGGCACTTGTTTCAATTGTATTAGCAGCCAAAGCAAAAGGAATGAATATATGGGCTTTTACAGGATTCACTTATGAATCTTTATTTGCTAAAGAAGAAACAAGACAATTACTACAACTAATCGATGTATTAGTAGATGGAAAATATGAAGAAGATAAAAAGCATATCACATTAAAATTTAAAGGAAGTGCCAATCAACGATTGATTGATGTACAAGAATCCCTGAAACAAGAACACGTAGTATTACATCGTCTAGATGTTCAAATAGCATAGTGATTAAAAAAGATAGACTTAAATAAGCCTATCTTTTTTATATGTTTAAAGGTATAATTTTATAGAAAGTGGGGTGGTCGTATGGATCCCGTAGGTAATCAGGACAATCATAATAGTTTGAATATGGAGGACAATGGCTACCCATTGTCCTTCTAGTTGAAGGAGAAAAAATGAAACAAAAACATATAGATGAAATAATTAAGGTGTTGATGAATGATGATTATAATGCATTGCAAGAAATCATTCATCATGAGCATCCAGCAGATATATTAGAGGCATTGATTGATCGTAGTGATGCCCATGATTTATTAGATAAGCTACCAAGTGAATTAGTAGCAGAAGTATTAGATGAAGCAGATGAAGAATACCAATATGAATTACTAAAACAATTCTCAACACAAAAACAAAAAGAAATAATAAACTTAATGTCTAGTGATGAAATTGCCGATTTAATTGAAGAACTAGAAGATAATCAAAAAGCAGATATGTTTAATCTACTGAATGAAGAATCTAGAGAAGATGTAGAAAAATTATTAAAGTATGATGGAGAGAGTGCCGGGGGGATTATGACCACGGAGTTTTTAGCTATCTTTGAAGACAAGACAATTAAAAGTTCATTAAAATATATAAGAAATGCTGAAGATGTGGAAACTAGTTTTTATATTTATGTGATTGATCGTAACTATAGATTAACAGGTGTTGTTTCTTTACGTGATATTGTAACTAGTGAATTAGATACTAAAATAGCTGAAATTGTAAATCGTAATGTGAAGTATGTATATTATAATGAAGATCAAGAAGAAGTATCTCATACCTTTGAGAAATATGGATTTATGGTGATGCCAGTTGTTGATGATGAATTAAAATTAATCGGAATTATTACAGTAGATGATATCTTAGAAGTAATGGTTGATGAAACAACCGAAGATATTCACCATTTAGCAGGGATTAACAAAGAAGAAAAAGTAGATGGAAGTTTGTTTGCTTCAATTAAATCAAGGTTGCCTTGGTTATGTGTAAATTTAATTACTGCAAGTGTTTCTAGTTCTATTATTAATATGTTCTCAGCAACCATTGCTCAAATAGTAGCCTTAAGTGCTGTTATGACCATCATTACAGGGATGGGTGGTAATGCTGGGACACAATCCTTAACACTTATTGTGCGTGGGTTATCGCTAGGTGATATCGATCGTAAAAATGCGAGACATATTATATTGAAGGAAATGGGAGTAGGATTGTTTATTGGATTAATCATTGGATGCTTCGTTTCATTATTATGCTATCGCTATGAACAAGATATATTACTTGGTGTCCTTGCAGGAATTGCCATGTGTTTAAATATGGTATGTGCAGTAACTGCTGGATGTGTAGTACCTTTATTATTGGAAAAACTAAAAGTAGATCCAGCACTAGCGAGTGGAGTATTTGTTACTGGGGTTAGTGATTGCTTAGGATTTACCCTATTTCTAGGATTAGTTACATTAGCGTTACCTTATTTGGTGTAATCAATGGATTATGTATATAAAATATAAATACAGACGCTTATTAAATTATTGATAAGCGTTTTTTTTAGAATACAGCGAAAAAAAAGTTGTTTATTTATTATGATTTTATGAACTTTTATTTCTTTATTTATCCTATAAATTT
Source organism: uncultured Erysipelotrichaceae bacterium (assembly GCA_947036815.1). Taxonomy (GTDB): domain Bacteria; phylum Bacillota_I; class Bacilli_A; order Erysipelotrichales; family Erysipelotrichaceae; genus CAMQRS01. The sequence continues at coordinate 16,786 of CAMQRS010000001.1, read as the reverse complement.
TGCTTGTGAATTACTCATGTGTTCGTATTCATGCACACTTGAAGTTAAAAAAACGCTCTATGAAATATCATAAAGCGTTTTTTGTATGCTGATTAATAGTAATAGGCATCAATTATTTGTTTTGGTAATAAAACACGGCTAGTTGTGTTCGATCACGTAGAGATAATTTTTCTAAAATGATACTAATATAATTACGTACTGTTCCTTCGCTTAAAAATAACTGAGTAGCAATCTCTTTATTATTCCATCCTTTTGCTACTCCTTTAATAATATCAAATTCACGATCACTAATGGCGTATGCTTCATAGTTAAATCTAGCTTTCTTAGTAAGTAGGTCAGGTATCTTAGTAGTAATCGCATCTCCAAATACACTTTGTCCAGCATATACAGCCTTGATTGAAGGGAGTATACTTTCATAGTCTTGTTTTAAGATGTATCCTTTAGCACCTAAACGTAGGGCTTGAATGATATACTCATCATCTAGAAAAGTAGTTAATAATAATATTTTCGCATTTATATCATGGGCAAGTACTTGTGTAGTAGCTTCTAGACCAGACATTTCTTTCATTCGTATATCCATTAATATTAAATCAGGATGGTGCAACTGATACAGGGATAAGGCATCCTTGCCATCACTCCCAAGTGCAACCACTTGGATGTCATTATCTATTTCTAATATCGTCTTCAATGATGAAGTGATAAAACTATCATCATCAATAATAATAATTTTCATGTTTATTCCTCCTTGTTTGGTATGGTGATAAATAGTTGTATACCTTTATTGTAGGTAATGCTTATTGTTCCACCTAATGCACGTGTTCTATCTTGCATACTCTTAATCCCGATACCATGCGGACTATTCAGTAAGGTCTGTACATTTGTATTCGCAGTCCCATTATCCTTGATAATGAATTGAAAGATGGCTGGGTGTTCTACCATCGTGATTTTAACCTTAGTAGCATTACTATGTTTATGAATATTATGTAATGCTTCTTTTGTCATGCTAATGATACTTAATTTAATCATATTTGGGACATTGCTTGTAATATCATAATCTAAAATAAATTCAAGAGGGGCATATCCTTGCATTAATTCTTGTATCTTCTCCTCTAAATGAATCGAATCTTCATGTAGATCATGAACACTGTCTCTTATTGTATTCATAGTTTCGCTTAGCGTATTTTGTAGTTGAGCTAATGGTTCCCTTTGTTTGTATTCTGTATTGGTTGCTTTAATCGCACTTAACATTAAGATAGATCTAGATAACATATGACCTGCATTATCATGAATCTCACGTGCAATTCGATTTCTTTCTTCTAGGATAGCATTGTATATCTCATAATTTTGTTTTTCTATTAAGGTTTCATTCTTCTTAGATAATAGTAGGTTAGATTCAGTTGTGATATCTCTACTCTCACGATGTAACAGACGAATTCTTTCAATCTCTCTATTCTTATGGACTATTAAATACGTAATGAAACTATTAATGATGAAAAATATAATTACTTCCTTCATAAAAATCGAAAAATAAAATACTGTAAAAAGGAGATAGCATAAAGTGAGTTGTTTGTATTTGATGATTAATATATCATATAAAACTAATGGATTAAATAACATAAGACTAGGAATGAATAGAGAACTCATACAGTAGCATCCAATCAATCCTATTTTCACTTTCTTATTGGATAAAATAAAGCAGACGGTTGATACGCTAATTGCCATAAAAAAAGATAATAGAAACCAGATATCAATCTCAATTGTATATAGGGATAATAAGCACAGTAGTAGTAATATCGCTTTGTCTAGTAATTGATTCATAGCAGTCCTCTTTAATATATTTATAGTATCATATTTATAAGTGGAAAGTTAAAAAAATATGACATCTATCATGTCGAAGCTTACATTGTACACTGTAAGCTATCTATATAATGAGTATAATAAAGGTAGCAAGCTATGGGGGTAAAACAGATGAGTAATATTATTGAAGTAGAAAATCTTGTGAAAAGGTATAAAGAATTAATTGCGTTAGACCATTTAACACTGCGTATTAAAGAGGGTGAAATTTATGGTTTGTTAGGACCTAATGGGTCTGGTAAAACAACAGCAATCAACTGTATCTTATCACTCCTTAAATATGATAAAGGTATAATTAAGGTATTTAATCAAGAGATGACACCTACGAGTTATAAAAGTAAAGAGAATATAGGTGTGGTAATGCAAAATGTAGCTGTGTTTGAAGAACTAAGTGTATATGAAAACATTGATTATTTTTGTGGACTATACATTAAGGATAAAGTAAGAAGAAAACAATTAGTCAAAGAGGCAATCGCATTTGTAGAGTTAGAAAAGTTTCAAAAGATGCGTCCTAAAAAACTATCGGGTGGGCTATTAAGAAGGTTGAATATCGCTTGCGGTATCGCCCATAAGCCTAAACTTATCTTTTTAGATGAGCCAACTGTAGCAGTAGATCCCCAAAGTAGAAATAAAATACTAGAAGGAATTCAAGCGTTAAATAAAGAGGGGGCTACCATTGTTTATACTTCGCATTATATGGAAGAAGTAGAACAGATTTGTACAAAAATATCTATTATTGATCATGGTAAAAATATTGCTACTGGAACAAGTGAAGAATTGAAACAAATGATTAAAACAGGAGAAACGATAACGTTTAGTAATATCATGTTGAAACCATTTCAGCTAGATGAAATAAAAAATATTGCACGTGTTTTTCATGTACAATATGAAGATGGTAATTTGCAGATTAAATGTAGAAGAGGAAATCATAATTTAATTCCTATCTTAGATTATATGAAGCAAAATAATATCGTATTTTCACAAGTGTCATCAAAACTTCCTACCTTAAATGATGTATTCTTAGAGATTACGGGAAAAGAATTACGAGATTAGGTAGGCTAGATGTTACACTTAATAAAATATCAGTTCATGGAACTGATTCGAGGAAAAGAAGTTATGTTTTGGGCATTGTTTTTCCCAATCATACTAGCAACCTTATTTTCACTTACACTAACCAACATGTCTGATGCAGAATCATTTAAAGTTATTGATGTTGCATTGGTAGAGAGTGAGCAGCATTCGAATAGTTCTTTTAGTGAGTTTATTCATTCTTTGGATGGAAAATATGTAACTGTCGATTTGATGAGTGAAGAGAAAAGTTTAGTATTACTAGAAGAAGGAAAAGTAAAAGGTGTCTTTTATGATACTCAAGTACCTTCTTTGTCGATTCAAACAAATGGAGTTGAACAAAGTATATTATCTAGTTTATTGTATAGTTATATAACGAATGAAGCAATGATTTTACAAGTCATGAATGAACATCCACAACAACTGCAATCACTCTTAGAATCACTACAACAAAGTGATTCAACAATTCGTGAAGTAAACATGAATAATGAACTAGCAGATACTAGCCTATCATATTTCTTTTCTTTAATCGCAATGGCTTCTCTATATGGAGGCTTTCTTGGATTACAAAAAGCGATGCTTATTCAAGCAAACCTAAGTAGTCTAGCAGCAAGAATATGCGTCGCTCCCATGCGTCGTTTCCCACTAGTTATCATATCCATATCTTCAGCAATTACAGTACAGTGTACGAGCTTACTTCTATTGTTGGGATACATACATTTTATTTTGGGTATCTCATTAGGTAGCAATTGGATTCATATTCTTCTAACTAGCTTTATTGGCTGTATATTAGGAGTTTGTATAGGATACTTAATTGGAGCACTTAGAATCACAAGAAATATGACACACAATACGAAAACAAACCTTGTTGCCGGATGTACCATGTTGATGTGTTTCTTTTCAGGATTAATGTCTTTTGAAATGAGATACTTGATTCAACAACAAATCCCCCTATTAAATAGAATTAATCCTGCAGCATTAATTGCAGACTCTTTAGAATCCATCGTGATATTCAATAATGAACAAATGTATTATGAGAACTTAGTAATCATGATTGGGATGAGTATCCTTTTCATAAGTATTAGTATTCTGATTACTAGGAGGCAAAAATATGACAATATTTAAAGGATATATGCTAGTCATTAAGCACAACTTAGGATCTGTATTCTTGTATTTTGGAATATTTATCGTCATTTCTATAGCGAATGCTTCTTTCTATGATGACAACAATGATGCAAGGATTGAAACAAAGACAGTATCGATTGCGATCTTTAATGAAGATAATGGGGTTATTTCAACAGGACTTGAAAGTTACTTAACTTCGATTCATGTAGTAAAACAATTAGAAAATAATGAAGATATAATACAAGAAGCACTGTATTATCGTGATATACAATACGTCATCAACATACCGCAAGGATTTAGTGAATCTATTCAAACACAAGAGGCGATTCTTGAGGTAACTAAAGTACCTGGGTTAAGTGATGGTTACTATGTGGATGCGCAAATAAATACGTATATGAATCAAGTATATGCATATAGAGCAGCAGGATTTAGTGAACTACAGACGATTCAAAAAATAGAAGAGTTGCAAACGATCTCTGCGGATATACATCTTGTGCAAGATCCCTCTAACAGAGATGATAAAAAGATAAAGATGTGGTTTAGTTTTTTACCCTACTTATTTATCACAGTTATTTGTGGAATTATTAGTATCATATTAATCACGTTTAGAAATAAAGAATTACGTAAACGTATGCTCTGCTCCAACGTAAGTGATAAAAGATTAAATTTAATCGCATTACTTTCTTTTTTAATAGTAAGTAGTGGTGTCTACATCGTAAGCGTAGGTCTGCCTATCCTTATGTATCATGAGTATAGTATTAGTCAACCGATACTGTACATGTATCTAATCAATGCGTTGGCATTCTTACTCGTATCACTAGCAATCGCTTATTTAGTAGGTACAGCGATGGATACCTTGAATTCAATCAATAGTGTGACAACACTATTATCATTAGGCATGTGTTTCTTAGGTGGAGTATTTATTCCGCAGTATTTAATTGCTGAAGAAGTATTAGTAATTGCTAAGTTTCTACCAACCTATTGGTACATTTTATTAAATGATACACTTGGACAATCACTGAATAAGAGCAGTGAATTAATGCATACGCTAGGTACTTGCATCGGTATGCAACTCGTATTTGCATTTGCTTGTATCTGTATCGCATTAGCTATTTCTAAAGCAAAAATACAAGAATAAAATAAATGGGCTATCCTTTTACGTAGGGTAGCTCATTTTAATGCAGTAATATTTTATTTAATATATGAATTAGTGTATAATGTAGAAAAATCGAGGTAGGGGAAATGAATCAATTAGATAAAGCACGAATTCAAATAAATGAAATAGACAAAGCAATGGCTACGCTATTTGAACAAAGAATGCAAGCAGTTGAAGAAGTAGTAGCCTATAAAATACAAACAAATAAACCAGTGTTAGATAAAAGTAGAGAACAACAAATTATTGAAAAAAATATGAACTATATTGAACTAGATAAATACAAAGATTCATACTTAAACTTCTTTACACATAACTTAAAAGTATCAAGAGAATACCAAAAACAAATGATTAGTAAAGATCGTGTGGCTTATGGAGGAGTAGAGGGAGCATTTTCCTATATTGCGACTAAGAAGTTATTTCCACACAATACATTAGTTTCTTATCACACCTTTGATGAAGTAGTAAAAAGTGTAGAAGAGGGTATTGTAGAGTATGGAGTCATTCCTTTTGAGAATTCAAGTACAGGGGAAGTAAGTGAAACATCACTAATCCTTAAAGATGCCAATGTATATATCCAAGGAACATATGACCTTAAAATTACACAGAACTTACTGGGAGTACAAGGTGCTACATTAGCAGATATAAAAAAAATATACTCGCATCCACAAGGGATAAGCCAATGTAACCTATTCTTAACAGGAAGAGAAATAGAGTTGATTCCATATGCTAATACAGCGCTAGCTGCTAAACTTGTAAGTGAAACACAGGATAAGAGCATTGCAGCCATTGCATCAAAAGAAACAGCACAGTTGTATGATTTATCTTTGATTGTTGAAGATATTAATACAAATAAAGATAATACAACACGCTTCATTATTATTCATAAAGAAAAACAAGAAGAAGGAACACACTTCCAACTATTGTTTTCAACAAATAATGAAACAGGAGCCTTATCGAAAGCAATCAATACAATCGCATACTATGAATTTAATATGCTATCACTAAAATCAAAAGTAGTGCCTAATGATGCATGGAGTTATTACTTCCATGTAGAAATAGAAGGGAACTTAAACACGGATAAAGCTAGCGAGATGTTAGCTAAGTTAGATGAACATTGTACACACATTAAAATACTAGGTGGATATACCAAGAAAGAGGATTCAGATGAAACAATTTATTAAAACTCACGTAGATGCTACTCCTATCGTAGATAATGTATTCGCAGTAGTTGCTTTGGCACAAGAAGCAAAAGCAAAATATGGAGCAAGTAAAGTAATTGATGCAACCATAGGTAGTTTAAATGATGAAGCAGGAAGCTTAGTTGCTTTTGATTCAGTATTTAATCACTACAATGAAATAGATAATAAAGCAAAAGCAAAGTATGCATCTAGTTTTTCTGGAAATGCAGACTATAAAAAACAAGTATATGAATGGGTAAAACAAGATGCTCAATTAGACCTTGCACATAAAGTAATCGCAACACCTGGTGGTAGTGGTGCTGTATCAACAACAATCAATGATATTTTAGATAGTGGAGATACTTTAGTAATGCCTGAAATTGCATGGGGATCATATAAATTAATGGCAACCATGAGTAATATTAAAACAGAAACATACTCACTGTTTGATGGAGATGCTTTTCATATCTCAGATTTCAAACGAGTATGTCATGAAGTAATGGATAGAGAAGGAAAAGTATTGGCAATCATTAATGATCCATGCCATAATCCAACTGGTTATTCACTAACTCAACAAGAATGGAAAGAAGTAATTCAAGTATTGAATGAATTAAGTGAACAAGGACCTGTCGTATTGATGAACGATATTGCCTATATTGACTTCTCTTATGACATTGCGATGAGTAGAAAATACTTAGAAACATTCAATGAAATAAAAGATAATGTGATGATTGTAGTTGCATTCTCATGTAGTAAAACCCTGACATCTTATGGATTACGTTGTGGAGCTGCATTATTATTAGCTCAAGATGAAGCAAGTGTACGCCAAGTAGAAATCGTAATGGAAAAAAGTGCACGTGCATTGTGGAGTAATATTCCCAATGCAGCGATGGATAACTTTGTGTATACAACAACTATTGGATATGATGCCTTTGATAAAGAAAAAGCATACTATGTAGATTTACTAAAAACAAGAAGTACTATCTTCACAACAGAAGCAAAAGAAGTAGGGTTAACACATTATCCATATCGTGAAGGATTCTTTGTGACACTAGATATTGAAGATAAAGAGATATTAAATGCCTATCATGAGGCATTGATGAAAGAACATATATTTACTGTAAAAGTAAATAAAGGAATCCGTGTTGGATTATGTTCATTAAACATTGAGAAAACAAAAGGACTAGCAAAACGCATGAAAGATATTTTGGGAACAATCTAAACGAGTAAATAATGCATAGAAACTTATTTATTGCGATGAAACCCAAGAGTGAACAGTTAACTTAAACCGTAGAGAAATAAAAGAGTACAAGAAATGATGTAAATCGAATCTTGTACTCTTTTTATATGGGACTAAGAGTATGATTGAATCATAAAAATATAATTTTCCACAATAATATAAGTTGATAACGACCCTTTCAAATAGTTTTATATAGGGAGAATTACCTATATAAAGCGCTTACACAAAAGCATATAATATATATGTAAAAACTACAATTAAGAAAGGTAATTTAACATGAGTAAAATTTTAAAAAGTCCATCTAAGTATGTGCAAGGACCTGGAGTATTGAATGAAATTGATTTGCATTTAGTAGAAAGTATGGGAAAACATCTGTTTGCGATTATTGATCCAGCAGTGATTGACGCTGTTGAGCCAATGTTAGAAAACTGTGCTAAAGAAAAGGGTTTAACTGTACACTGTGAAAAATACTATGGAGAATGTTCACGCAATACAGTAAATCGCTATATGGCAATTGCGAAAGAAAAAAATTCAACAGTTGTATTAGGAATTGGTGGTGGAAAAACAATGGATACTGCCAAAGCTATTGGACATCTTTCAGGAATGCCTATGGTAATTGTACCTACTGCAGCATCTACGGATGCACCATGTAGTTCAACTAGTGTACTGTATCATGATGATGGTGAATTTGATGATTGGTTATTTTTAGAAGCAAATCCAAATTTAGTATTGGTGGATACAGATATTATAGTAAAAGCGCCAGTTAAATTATTAGTAGCAGGTATGGGTGATGCAATGTCTACTCATTTTGAAGCAAGAGTATGTAGAGCATCTGGAAAAAATAACCAAGTTAAAGGAACACCTACAATCGCGGGAACAGCACTTGCATCTAAGTGTTGGGAAATACTGCAAAGAGATGGAGTACGTGCTAAGATAGCTGCAGAAGCAGGTGTAGTAACACCAGCCTTTGAATCAATCGTAGAAGTAAATACACTATTATCAAGTATTGGATTTGAAAGTGGTGGATTAGGAGCGGCACATGCCATTCAAAAAGGATTTACTTTAATTCCAGAATTACATAAAGCATACCATGGAAATATTGTAGCATTCTGTACGATTACACAATTAGTAATGGAAAATGTAGCTGATGAAGAATTAAACTCAGTTCTACAATTCTGTGTAGATGTAGGATTACCAATTTGTTTCGCAGACTTTGGATATCATGAAATTGACCATGACTTATTATGGGAAGTAGCAGATAAAACAAACAAAGTAGGAAGAACAATACACAACTTACCATTTAGCGTAACTACGAAACTTATATATGAAGGATTGGTGGCAGCTAATGCAATCGGAACTGCATTTTATAAAAAATAATTAAAAAAGTTTCTCATATCGAACTAAGATGTGAGGAACTTTTTTCTTGACTTCAAAACTAGTTAAGCTATAATAGTTAAGTAATAATAACTATACAAGGAGATTACTATGACAACGATGATAAAAAAAACACTAGATAAACTATTTCATGATTTCGCTATTGCAGACTTAAGACTACAAAATGCGGATACTACTTTATTAAATATGACATTTAATGATTTATTATATTTGGATATGATAGAATCGCATCCTGGATTTTATACAGCAAGTAAAATAGCAGATGTACTATATGTATCAAGGCCAGCAGTTACTCAAAAGATAAAAGACTTAGAGAAAAAAGGATATGTATATAAAGTACAAAGTGAAAGTGATAAAAGAATTCATTATTTATTTCCCAATCTTAATAATTACTCGGATTTATACAAGGAAACAATGAGAAAAAGAGAAGAAAACATAGCATTAAAATTACAAGAAAAGTATACAAAAGAACAAGTTGAATTATTTTGTGAGATGACGAATGAAATAAGCGAAATGATTTTAACAGAAAAGATAAAAGGTGAAGTATGATTACGTTAGGACAAGAATTTAGCGCTAAAAAATTAATATTATATGCAAGGCCAACTATATTAATGATGGTATTTATGTCAACATATACAATTGTGGATGGATTGTTTGTTGCAAATCTAGTAGGAGAAGACGCCTTATCTGCAGTAAACATCATTACTCCAATCTATAATGTTTTATTTGCGATTGGATTAATGTTTGCTACTGGGGGAACCGCAGTAATGGGTAAATTAATGGGAGAAAAGAAATATAGTGAAGCAAGATCATTTCTTTCTACACTATATTTAATTGTGATAACATTAGGAATTTCACTTACCATTTTATTGTTAATATTTGCAGAACCGATTTTATCGTTGTTAGGAGCACAAGGTGTTTTATATGAATACGCAAAAGATTATTTATTTGTATTATCATTTTTTGCGATTACATTCTTCTTACAGACCTATGTACAATCTTTCTTTGTATTAGCTGGTAAACCATCATTAGGATTGCTAGTGTGTCTACTTGGAGGACTAACAAACATCGGATTAGATTATATATTTATATCTCCAAACTATATGGATATGGGGATTGCAGGAGCAGCTCTAGCAACTGGATTAGGGAATACAATACCAGCTGTTTTTGGTATTATTTACTTTAGTGTATGTAACAAAGGATATTTATACTTTGAAAAACCTAAGTTTGAAATAAAAACAATACAAGGTAGTATGTTTAATGGTATGTCTGAGTTATCAAGTCAACTATCTACAGCAGTTACCACATTATTATTTAATAATATTTTATTAAATTTAGTAGGAAATGCAGGAGTTGCTACCATCAGTGTTATCCTATATATACAAATGATTCAAACTGCAATTTATTTTGGATACTCTATGGGAGTAGCACCGATTATTAGTTATAAATTTGGAGCACAAGATCATGCACAGTTAAAACATGTAATAAAAATAAGTGGTAGATTTATTATGGCTGTTTCATTTGTGATTATCTTTATCTCTTTAGCATTTAGTGATATTGCAGTTGGTATCTTTATTAGTAAATCAAGTAGCACATTTGAAATGGCAAAAGAAGGATTAATGATATTTTCTATCGCCTACTTATTTATGGGTATCAATATCTTTATGTCTTCTATGTTTACTTCATTATCTAATGGTAAAGTATCAGCATTCTTATCATTGACAAGAACATTAGTATTCTTAGTTGCTAGCTTACTTATCTTACCAGAGTTATTTGGACTCATTGGAGTATGGTTTGCCGTACCAGTAGCAGAATTTCTAGGAGTAACAATTTCATACTATTGTTATAAAAAGAATAAAGAAAAATATGGATACTAGAATAGAACGATACGTACAACATGAAAAAGCCTCAAAATTATTTTTTGAGGTTTTTATTTACATGCATCTATAATAGAATAATATTGTTTTTCTTACATAACTCAATCATTTCACTATCCCATAAAGTAGCTTGGACTTCACCAATGTGTGCTCTATTTAATAAAAGCATACATAGACGAGATTGACCAATACCACCACCGATGGTGTAAGGCAGTTGACAATTGATGATTTGTTCATGATAAGGTAGTGTTAAGCGATCTAAACTACCATGTGTTTCTAATTGAGAGCGTAGCGATACTTCATCGACACGAATTCCCATACTAGATATTTCTAATGCACAATCTAATAAAGGATACCAAAATAGAATATCGCCATTTAATTGCCAATCATCATAATCTGGTGCTCTACCATCATGTTTACATCCACTATTCAATACATCTCCAATTTTCATTAAGAAGACACAACCATGATTTTTGCATATTTCATCTTCTCTTTGTTTTGGTGTTAAGGTAGGATAGGTATCTTCTAACGTTTGTGTATCAATAAAGAAGATGTCATCAGGCAAGTGATTTACTGCTTGAGGATATTTATACCACACTTCATGTTCCATGTGTTTCATGACTTTGAATATCGCTCTTACATGATCTTTTAATGTATGAATATTACGTTCTTCTTTACGTATTACTTTTTCCCAATCCCATTGATCTACATAACTTGAGTGTAAGTTATCTAAGTCTTCATCTTTACGAATTGCATTCATATTTGTATACAGACCTTCTCCTATTTGAAAGTTGTATTTCTTAAGGGCAAAGCGTTTCCACTTAGCAAGTGAATGAACGACTTCAATAGATTCATTAGGTAATGATTTCATTGTGAAACTTACTGGCTTTTCACTACCATTTAAATCATCATTTAAACCACTACTCTTTTCTAAGAATAAAGGAGCAGAAATACGTGACAGTTGTAGTTCTTTTCCTAATTCTTTTTGAAAGGTATCTCTTATGTATTTGATAGCTTCTTGTGTTTCTCTAATACTAAGATTAGTTCTATACTCTTTAGGTAATATCAAATTCATATAAATGACTACTTAATCTGCATCAAAGATGATGCCAGCATCTTTTCTAGCGTTTTCTAATACATCTAATACTTCTCTTGAATAATCTAATAGCTCTAAACATCTTTGTTTATCATTGTTTTTTAGTATTTCATTAAATGCTTGTACTTCATAGAACATGTGATTATCTTCTTGGTCTACTGAAATTGTTTCTCCAGTTTCTGTTCCTTTAGCAAAAGAAACGTGCCCACAAGCTCCAGGACTTTTCTTATCAATTCTAAATGTTCCCATATCTCCTTGGATACTAATGAAGTCAGGAGATGTTGAATCTTTAGCAGCAACTAGTGTTGCGATGAATCCATCATAATTGAAGATCATAACACCTGATGTATCAATTCCGTTTCTTCCTAAGTTAGGGAAATATTGGTAGTTTAAAGGTTTTCCAAATAAATACATACAAATATGAACATTGTAAATATTTAAATCCATTAAGCTTCCTCCTGAATATTCAAGAGTAAAGACATTCGGATATCCACCAGCTTTAAAGTCTGCATATCTTCTAGAGTTCTTACAGAAGTTACAAACTACTTGTTTGATATCTCCAGTCATTTTTAAGTTTTCTTTTACTATATTTAAGTTCGGGGTATGAATATTTGTAATAGCTTCCCATAGCATTACATCGTTTTCTTTCATTGTTTCAATTAAATGATCAAGTTCTTTCACATTACTAGAAAAAGGTTTTTCCGTGATTACGTTCTTTTTCGCTTTCAATGCTTGTAATGATTGAGGGTAATGCAATGAATTTGGTGACGCTACATAAATAGTATCAATATCTTCATCGGCAAACATCTCATCTAAATCACAGTAGTGTTTTTCAACATTCATTTTTTGTGCATATGCTTTCGCATTTTCTTCATTTCTTGAGTAAACTGCTGTGACTTCTACGCCATCAACTAATCTAGCGGCCTCAATAAACATATCAACTATAAATCCACTTCCAATTGTTCCAATTTTCATAATAATCCTCCGTATGAAAATATTTTACCACAAACAACAATAAAAGTAATTAATTTATTATAAACTGGTATAATGGAAGAGAGGTGACTTATGCAAAATTTAAAAATGTATTTAACTTTTAAAAAAGATATTAGTTTTAAAGAACAAAACTTTAATGAATTGGATGGATTGTTATTTTCTGTTCTTTCCTATATTAAGTGGGAGAACATAGTAAGTGAGGGGAAAGATAAAATTCTCTTATCTAGCGCTGCAAAGATACATAATGACAAATATCGTGATGAATTAACGACTTCTAGCTACTTATTTAGCATGGAATTGATCGAAGTACTCGATTTATTGATCCATACGACAAGATATAAGGATGTGTACTTGAGTCAATACCATGTCATTCATGATGGGAATAGTCTTACTCAATTCTGCGCACTATACTTAAATGTCTCTAAAAATATATCGTTTATCTCTTATCGAGGAACGGATAATAGTATGTTGGGTTGGAAAGAAAACTTAAGAATGATATATGTCACTGAATTAGAATGTCACCAACATGCGTGCGATTATCTTGGCAAAATAATGAAAGAAGAACATAAATTAAGCTACTTACCAGCGTATTGGAATTTCCACAGTATCTACTTAGGAGGTCATTCTAAAGGTGGTAACTTAGCCATGGCAGCAGCCTATAAAGCGAGTGATTATCATCGTGTGATTAAGCAAGTATATTCATTTGATGGTCCAGGGTTCCTACAATCTTTTTATGATTTATATGAAAATAAAGCATTGGCAAGTAAAATAGTGAATTATGTACCACAAGGTGCCATGATTGGTAGATTCTTAAATCATCAAGAAAAAACTGTCATTGTTCGAAGTAGAGAAATCGGTTTAATTCAACATGATATATTTAATTGGTTCTGTGAAACCAATCAATTTATTAGAGCGAAAGATTTTGATAGTGAAAGCGATGATGTAAAAGAATATTTAAACACACTCTTATTTGAAGGCGATGTAAAAGTAAAAGAAGAAACGTTATATAAAATTTTTAACGTGTTAGACAAGATGAGTTTAACTAATTTAGCTGATTTAAATACAATAAAATTGAGCCAAGGGTATCAAGGTGTGAAAGAAGTAGCTGCGATGAATAGTGAACAGCGTAAATTCTTTATTGAATTAATCACATATATTGTGAAACAAACCAAGAATATTATATTAAGTAATTATAAATAAAGTAGAGGTGGGGAAAACAAATGTTTAAAAAGACAGAAGAAACAAAAGTATTAAGAGATGTCATTCATGGTTACATACACGTTGAGTATCAAGTGATATGGGATTTAATCAATGCGAAAGAATTTCAGAGATTACGTAGAATTTCTCAATTAGGTGGAGTGCATCAAGTCTATCATAATGCAGAACATTCACGCTTTACCCACTCCCTAGGAGTGTATGAAATTGTGCGAAGAATGGTCTATGAAATTAAAGATATTCATGATCGCTTAAGTGAAGAAGAAAAAGTAATTGTAATGATTGCAGGATTACTTCATGATGTAGGACATTTACCATTTTCACATGCGTTTCAAAATATTTGCCCAGTGGAACATGAACAGTTTTCTAGAGATATTATATTAATGGATAGTGATATTCACTGTATTCTTCAAAATATATCAACTCACTTAGCTAAACAAGTAGCTGACATCATTGATTATAAACATGAAAATGAAATATTAAATCAAATCGTATCTGGACAATTAGATGCAGATCGTATGGATTACCTACTTCGTGATGCGTATTTTAGTGGTACTAGTTATGGTAAGTTTGATATTGAACGAATCTTGCGTACTATTCGTGTTAGAGAAAATAAAATAGTAGTGAAGGAAAGTGGGATGCATAGTGTCGAAGACTATATCATGGCTCGATATCATATGTATTGGCAAGTCTACTACCACCCCGTAGCACGCAGTTTTGAGCATATCCTATTTATGATCTTTAAGCGAATGAAGGAAATCTATCCTGATGAATCATACTTTTATAACTTAGATATGTTTACTCCTTTCTTAGAAGAGAAGCAAAGCGTAAGAGATCACTTTATGTTAGATGAACATGCATCTTATTATGGATTCGGTGTATTAACTAGAAAAAATGATCAAATATTAAAAGAGTTAGCCTTATGTATATTAGATCGTCGTTTATTTAAGTATGATGCTTATAGTGAAGCAAATGAAACACAAATACGTGAACAGCTAATACGTGAAGGAAAAGATCCTGAATACTATATGATAGTAGATACTATGTCTAAAAGTCCTTATTCTCCTTATGATGGACATAACATATATATATTAACTCAACAAGGAGAAGTAAAAGAATTATCAACAATCAGTATTATTGTATCCTCTTTATTAGGTGGAAAAATAAAAGAAGACAAGAAGATTTATTACTATAAATAAAAAAAGGATTCATTTGAAATGGGTCCTTTATATTTGATTAATATTGTCTTGTATACTGTTTGAAGTAGGTATCGTTTACATCCTCATTCCCATCAACATTTAATGAAATAAATACGGGAGGTTGCACACCACCTTCTATAATATAGGTAGCACATTGTGTACTAATACTAGCCACAATAAATGCATTTGCCATAGAAGATGTAGGTGCCATGGGAATAGCACATCCTGTTACGTGTAAACTAGCATCTCCAATATCACCGCAAGTATCAATAACGACATCGGCAATATCCATCAACATTAAATTACTTTCATGTCTTGAAGTACAAGAAGTAGAATGCTTGATATTCGTAATTGCGATTACTTTAGCTCCTCTTTTTTTACTCTCTAGAGCTAATTCAATGGGGTATGCATTACGTCCAGAATTAGAAGCAATCAACACCACATCATGTTCGTTGACATTATATAGTTCAGTCAGTATTTTAGCATAACCGGGTAAGCGTTCAATATAACTACTCTTTGTAGGATGTTCTTGTAATGTTAGTTCAGTAGTCATAATGGGAATTGTGAAAGCTAACCCTCCAGCTCTTCCATAAAATTCTTCTGCAACCGTATGAGAGTGCCCACTACCACTAACAAAGAATTTATTTCCTTGAAGAAATGCATCCGCAATTAACTTAGCACTAGCATCAATATTTGTATACTGTGTAGCCTGTATATTCGCAACGACTTGTAATCCATGTTCAAAAGTTTTATTTATCATATAATACCTCTCTATTAGTTCAATCATAACGAGGAAGGTCATAATAGTCAATAATAAATGGAATAGTCTTGACTAAAGAGACATAAAAATATATTGTATATAAAAGTGAGGTAGCGCATGAGTGAAACAAAGCAAATAGTAAATGAATTATTAGTTGATTTATTTCACAAGATATTATCTTTAGAAGAAAAATCTCTAAAGAAATCAGGGATGAAGTTAACGTTGAATGATGTTCATATTCTTGAAACTATTCAAAAAGAAACGGATAAAAGTATGTCTAATATTGCTAGAAAATTAATGATTACGCAAGGAACATTAACGACTAATGTCAATAAGTTGATTCGTAATGGATTTATAACTAGGCATAAAGATAGTAAAGATAAACGAATCTATCGCTTACAACTAGAAGAGGAAGCAGCACAAGTATTGTGTATTCATGAAGGCTTTCATCAACGAATGGTAGATACAGCACTGGAAACCTTAACTAAGGAACAAGAAGACGTGTTAACAGAAGCACTTACTAACGTAATGACTTATTTTAGAAGTGGGTATGAAGAATAATGATTATACAACATATATGGGTTCTTTAAATTCTAGTGTTGGTGGAGTAAAATCTATTACTAAATAGGA